>JAAUUR010000190.1 GCA_012031045.1 Leptolyngbyaceae cyanobacterium SM2_5_2 | reverse complement strand
GATGATATTTAAATTCTAGGGATCAACTTGAGCAATGGAGTGCGCTTTGAGGGGATTCTTAACCTATGAGATATCGGTCTAATTTTTCGTTTTTCAGAGCCTTCTAAAAGGGTCAATAATCAGTCGTTCCTTTTTTAACTCCTGTAACTTAATCAAAACTCAGAGCAAGACAACACTTCAGCCTCTGGCTGGGCAGCAATGGCCTGGTTTAGTTGGGCCTCGTTAAATCGGCCAAACGTGCTTAGGGCTTTAATCTGCTCAGGCGTAGGAATTTCCGTCGCCACTTCTTGCCCCAAGTCGCTGACGTAGATCACTTGGTCAATTTTGATCCGCTGTTGGGCTTGTTGTTCGTAAAGGGCCGCGTATTCCTCCGCCAGCGGTTGCCACTGAGTCGGGGCGCAGTAGCTGCGGTCAATAATCACCGTAATAGCAGGGCTGGTAAAGGCTTGGCGCAGGCCCACACCCAGTCCCAAAAATGCTAACCAGCCCAAGCCCAAAATGCGAATCAGTCGTTGGTTTGGATTACGCATGGCAAGGTTAACGGCTAGGTAGATTTACAGGTTGACCTGAAATAGGTCTTTGAACAAACTCTGCACATTCTCAGGGCTGCCCTGCTGCACGGTAGATTCGCGCAGGCTAGCAATGGCCTGCAATTCGCCCTGGTTCACTTCCCCGTAGGCAATCGGGTAAAACCGCACATCGCTGTAGGCCATAATGTCCTCAACTGCATCGAACCTAAACCCCCGATTGACGTCGCCATCGCTCAGCAGCAGCAGGTAAAAGCGCCCGGTAGGGTCAGCGGCTTTCTTCTCCAACAGATCAGCCAGCCCAACCATCACCCCATCGTACATAGCTGTTGCACCATCGGCCCGTAACAGATCAATAGTGGCCAAAAAGCGCTGATGCTGAAGTTGGTCAAAGGGGGCAAGGGAAAGGCGGCGCACGGGGTTATCGTCAAAGGTGACGATGCCAACGTAGTTACCGGCATTGATTTGCCCGGCGGCCACTCGTAAGCCGTCCTGCACGGCCTGCAGGCGCTGACCATCCATTGAGCCGCTGGTGTCAATCACCAGGCTCATATAAACGGTGCGCCCGCTGTCTTTGCGGAGCTTCCAGTTAGACTGAGCCGCTAGCAGTACTTCCCCGGCGGGAACTGGCGGTGTCTGGTTGGCTTTCAGATAGTCGGTTTCTACAAACCCCTGTTGGGCGGCCAGAGCCTGCATCTCGGCCGATTGGGCAAATGCGGCAAACTGCTTCAGCGCGGCTTGTTGTTGAGGGGTGCTCCAGGCAAAGCCAACCAGCGGGTTGTTGTGGGGAATGCCAAAGGGCACGAATTCTGTATTTTCAAAGCCAGGCACCTGGCGCAGCGCCAGATAATTTTGATATTCCAGGGGAAAGGCTTGTAATTTAGTCTGATCGCGCAAAAATAGCTCTTGCAAATCCAACGTGGTGGATGTAGTAATCAACACCTGAGTTTGAAACTGGTCAAACACTGAGTTCACCTGGGGGGTTTGCAGTTCAGCCACCGTTAGCTCGCCGCCATCTTGCTGGTGCCCGGCGGCTCGCCAGTAGAGGGTATACAGCAAATTCAAGGCCGTAGAACTGGAATAGGGGTTAGGGTAGGCCACGGTAATCTGCTCTGAGGCAATGGCATTGAGCAATCGATCAAAGCTGACGCTGCCATTTTCTGCAAGGCGATCAAATACCTCCTTGGGGAGTACCCACCCGGCGGTATTGGGCACCAGTCGCGCAGCCATCGGAACCGTTTCAACGCCTTCGCTTTGGATCATTGCTACCCACAAATCGTTGGATGGGCTATAGCCGGTTGGTTCAGCCACTCCAGCCCCCAGCATGCGGGCAGCTGTGCCTGAGGGAACCTGCCGCACACCGATCTGAATAACTTCGCCAGAGGGCAGGGTTTCTTGGCGCTGGTTAAAGGCTTCAGCGACCTCCACCAGCCATCGCTCGTTTTGGCGGTCAACATTAGCCTTTTCCGAGGAGCTAAAAATTTCCACATAGACTGCATTGGCGCTGCCCCCCGGTTGGGCGGCATGGAGGGGAAAGTCCTCCACCCGTGGCAGTGGATCTTCGATTTGGTCGGTCGTATAGCGGGCGGCGGCTTCGTCAGAAACCACGTCGGTGCCAGTGTTGATTTTCGGCAGAATGGCTTTTTCTAAAGCCGCTTGGGCACTTTCCACAGAATCTACCGTGGGCAGACTGCCCGGCAGAATGACTGGGCCACAGTTCCATAGCAGAACCGCACACAGACTAAGCAGAAAAGCCAACAGAGGGTGACGACGGAGAGAGCGCATGGAAATGGCAGGGTTAGAAATGACGGGTGGACGGGTAAGCGCTGAGCAAGGAGGCGTAGCTTGAGCCTGAGTGGCCGTTGATCGTTGGGATGCTCAGATGGGTGGAGTGTCTTCTAAAATGTGCCGATTAGCCGCAATTAGGGTCTGTAACCGCTGCGGTAGCGAATTGTCGCTGGGGCTATCTAGACTGGCTAGGGCAATTTGGTCTTGCAGTTGCTGAAGCTGGGCATGGGTGGCCTGGAGGCGGGTTTGGCTGGCGGCCAGCCGTTGCTGCGCCAGCTTCTGGTAAGTGGGAGTCTCAATTTGGTCAATAACTGCTAACCCATCCGCCACTTGCTGGGCCAGGTCAATGACGGTGTGCATAGCTTCTAGTAGTTCCACCTGCAGGAGGGGATCGCGATCGTAAATGCGACCTGCAAAATCCTGAGACTCACGTGCCCACAGTTGAGTCTGTCGCCAAGTCTTCTGATGCTTGGCAGGCATACGGCGGGCCAGCAATTCCATCTGATGGTTAAAGACATCGGCATTGAGCAGATCGCCACCCAAGGCCGATACCTCGTCAGGCCGAAAGCCCCTACCCAGCGGCTGACCATCACGGCTGTAATGCCGCCACCGCCTAACCAGGCCAGTGGGCGTGGCCCGGCTAGCCACAGCAAGGCCGTGTATCCCAGTGCTGTCCCAGCTAGCAGCAGATAGGTCTGGGGCAGCCCCAGACATTTTGACCAGTTAATTGCCATAGCAAGTTGCTAAATCATTGACCACAGCCCCTTTGTTGCTACTCTAGCTCACGATGCCAGGGGGCGTTTTCACTGGCTGTTAATCAAGGCTTTTAGGGAACCGTCAGGGTACTGCCCAAGGCAATAATGGCATCAGAGAGTTGGGGTTCTCCTGCCTCGGTGGCTGCAACTAGTAACAGGAAAGCATTGCTCTCTACTTGCCGGGCAAAAATTTTGCCGATGATTGGTTGGGGTGGTACGGTCCCCTGGCTAAGTTGCCCCGTCCAGTTGATCCGAATACCACCGCCGGGGATGGGCTGGATGTCTCCAGCCGCAAAGCCTTCGCCTCGCCCAAAGGTTCGCTGAGCCGCACCCACAAGATCAGCCTCTGAGACCTGGTTTAGATCTGTGGTCAGCGGGGCAATGGCTACGGTATAGGCCAGGCTGCCATCGGGAGCTTCAAATAGGGGCGAGGTGCCAGCCGTACTCACCCGGTAGCCATCAAAAATACCGATCTGAAAACGCCCCTGGGGATCTTCAAAGTTGCCACTAATCATCGGTAAGGCTGGAGCTAGGGTAGGCGGTGGAGCATTGGTCTGAGCCAAAGTGTCAACGGCTGAAGACCTAGCCTGAAGGCGGCTGGCCTGACCCAACCAAAAGCAACAAAGCAGCGCTATAAGCACTAAGCTCCACCATTGCAGCCGTCGTCCTAACCTTACCATAACGATACATTCGCAGTTGTACGATTAAGCATACCAATGGAATGCTTTTCCCTGACTAACCCAGCAAAGAAGTTAACGGATACCGTAGGCTTCCACACAGCGGACAAACATCTCAACGCCCAGGCCCAAAGCCGTTTCGTCAAAATCAAAGCGAGGATGGTGGTGGGGGTAGGCCAGGGCCTTCTCAGCATTCGCGGCACCCAGGAAAAAGTAGCAGCCTGGTACTTCCTGTAAAAAGAAGGCCATATCTTCGCCCCCCATCGTGTGACAGTCAGGTACTACCCCCGCCGGAGTTTCCACGACTGATAGAGCGACCGCTCGCACTAAATCCGCTATCTCTGGGTTATTGATAACCGGTGGATAAAGCGCCCGGTAGCTGACCTCATAGGAGGCTCCGTAACTTTGGCAAATACCTGCCACAATTTGTTCAATACGTTCAGCAAAAAAATCACTATAAATCCGGTCGAAATAGCGCACAGTTCCGCTGAGATGGACAGAATCAGCAATCACATTAGATGCACTCCCGCCCTGAAACTTGCCAACGCTCACCACAGCTGATTTAGTTGGATCAACATTACGAGACACAATAGTTTGTAGAGCATTGACAATCTGAGCGCCCACCACAATGGCATCAACAGTTTGATGGGGTAGTGCGCCATGCCCGCCCTTACCCTGAACGGTGATATCAAAAAACTCCGAAGCCGCCATCAGTGGGCCACTTCGCACGCCTACTGTGCCTAGAGGGAGATTGTTCCACAGGTGTAGACCAATCATCGCTTCCACATCGGGATTGCTCAGCACCCCAGCCTCAAGCATTGGCTTCGCACCCCCTGGCCCCTCTTCAGCCGGCTGAAAGATGATTTTCACGGTGCCCGTAAAGCTATCTCGGTGTTGTGAGAGGTAATAGGCCGTACCTAGAGCGATCGCCACGTGGCCATCGTGCCCACAGGCGTGCATGATGCCGTCATGCTGCGAACAGTAGGGCACAGGGTTCTCTTCCTGGATGGGAAGAGCATCCATGTCAGCGCGAATACCCAGCACCGGCCCTGGTTGGTTGGCCTCAATGATGGCCACTACACCAGTTTCAGCAATACCAGTTTGATGCTCAATCCCCCAAACTGTTAACTGCTGACTGATAAAATCAGCCGTTAGCCGCTCCCTAAAGCCTAATTCCGGCCTTTGATGTAACCGTCGCCGCCATTCTACCAATTGGCTCTGTAAGGCTTGAACCGCTGTACGAATGCGGGATCTATCAACGGGTAAAGGCGGCAGGCTAGTGGCAAACATAGCTCAGAGCTAATAAGAGGCAGCAATTATTGCTTACAGCATAAACCAGAAGCTCAATGGCCGTGGATCTCGTTGGCTAGCAAGCCATGCTAGTAAGACTGGTAATTAAGACGCATAGATCTGCGATGCCATGATCTATGCCAGTCCATAGGTACCACTGGGATGAATGAAGTAGTCATTTCGTAATAGCCGCCGGTCTCCAGGGCATCTTGAATGGCAATGACTAACTCATTATTATGCAGAGAAATATCCGCTGCCATGCGACTGGGTCGCTGCTCTATAATGGCCGCGGCCATTTCGGCCACGCCCCGACAAAAATCCATTTGTTGAGCCCCACGAGTTTTTAACTTCAGTGGTTTCTTGACCAAAGGAATCTTTTTCTTAATCGGATTCATCAAGACTTTGCGGCGAATACGGAGCAACCGTTGAACATAAACGGCATCCCCATAATTCCAACAATCATGAATGCTTAAGATACCCTGATCCCCAATAATCTTTAGTTCATGGTCATGGGGGGCCACAATGCTACAGGTGAGCCGAGCTACTATGCCTGACTGAAATTTTATACACGCCACCGAAAAATCAGGCGTATCGGCAGGCTCTAAAGCCACATCAGTTTCCTTATCAGGAACGAGACAGGAGGAAAAGGCTGTCACAGAAGTTGCTGGACCAAAAAATGCTGTTAACCAATTAATATAATATCCAGCGTGTTCTAACGTGCAACCTACTTCAAATTCGTCCTTATAGGGCCAAGGCTTACCTGATGAACTTAACCACTGCTGGTAAGGCATTTTATGAACTAAACCATCATCCATCTCAGCATAGACAAGGCGCACTTTCCCCACTACGTGTTGACGTAGAGCTTTCCAAACTGTTTGTGCTGTTTCTCCCAAAAGGCTACAAGGCGCCGAGGAAATATGAAGTCCTTTTGAATTTGCAATGGCCACAAGCTCCTTTGCTTCAGGAATGGTCATAGCCAGGGGCTTTTCTGAATAGACGTGCTTACCAGCTTCTAAACACGCTTTAGAAACCTCATAATGATCTCTAGGATTGGTTAAATTAAGCACAATCTCAACATTAGAATCTGCTAAAAGATCTTCTGTTGATTGATAGGTTGGTACCGAATAAAAACCAGAAAACTTTTCCAGTCTCGTTTGGTCAATATCAGCAACCCCTACAAGCTCTAACTCCGGGTGGAAGGGTAAGGTACTTAAATAGTAGTCAGCCACAAAGCCACAGCCAATAATAGCAATTTTCATAGCAATTTCTTAAACGATAATTTAGAACATTAAGCTCTTCTGGGTATTGGGTGATAAGCTAGATTTATATCAAGCCTAGCCAGGGTTTCAGCTTTGAAGACAAAAATAGATTGTATCCTAATATACGGTCTCAGTCGCAAGCCCAGGAGAGCCGAACATCAACTCATATCAAAAAGGCTTTATTCCAGCTTTTTTATAGAATGATTCCCACCAGAATAACATCAACTTACGCCAAGACTCACTCTGATTGGGAAATCTGTTAGCATACCTTGGCTTGATTGCGCTCTTCACTCAGACAGCGGGCTATAGCATCCTGCCAAGTGTAAGCAGGTTGCCAATCTAGCGTTTTTTTTGCCTGACTATTAGAGTAGGTAAAGGGCTTAAATCGCGCATCCAAGCGTACTGGATTTAGCAACCCTGGTAGCTTTACCCTACCTAAGAATAGCCAGAGATTCATCAATGAAGCCATTTGCGCAATCCCTCGACAAAATGACCAAGTAATTGGAACTATAGTCGGCGTATCATGGCCATGCTTGATTAGTGCCTGCGTATATTGCCTGCGGTTAGGCAGAGGGTCATCAACAATATTCAGAATAGTATCAATGGCTTCATTGGTTTCTACAGACTGAAGAATGGCATCTGCGCAGTTTTCTACGTAGGTTAACGGCATATGGCCATTAGGGCCAATTAATAACCAGAGCGGGCCAACCCCTGCACCTTGGCAGGCATTCCAGAGCGCTTCTTGCCCGTAAATCATACCAGGTCGCAAAATAGTTATCGCAGCCTCAGGTAAGGCAGAAAATTGTCTCACAGCCTCCTCTTGAAGCAGTTTAGTCTGAGCATAGGCATCGCGCTGTTCAGGGCGAGTTTCCAAGGGGCACGTTTCATCGAGTACAGAATGATTGTCGAGATGAGAGTAGTCATAGACTGAGAAGCTACTGACACAAACCAACCGCCATACTCTGGCCTGCTCCATAGCGCTTAGTAGGTGGTTAGTTGTTACCACAGTACCTTGGTAAGCGTCATCAAAATTTCCACTCTTTGAGGCAGCCAGGTGAATGACACAATCAATACCCAGCAGCATAGTTGCCAAGCTATCAGGTTTAGCTAAGTCTGCTTCAAAGACCTCAAGCGCAGGATGGCTGCTCCAAGGTAATGACCCTATGGTTCGCCCTGGCCGCACAACAGCCCTGACAAAATACCCACGCTGTAGCGCGTTAGCAACAACATATTGCCCCAGAAAACCAGACGCACCAGTAACCAGCAATCTCATATAACCATTCTCATTTTGATGTAACAAGAAACTACGGAATCGTACGCAATAATGTAGATCTCAGATTTCAGAGTCTACCAATTTCCTTGAATGCCAAACAGACCCGATAATGTACCAACTCCTTGACAGACCTTGAGCACTGATTTGTAGAAGCGATGTTTACCAGAAAAAAGCCCAGGAATCCCAGTCAAACATCCAATGACTATCAGACCACATCCTTTAATCAAACGAGTGGCCTGAAGCGATGGGGACGGGAAAAGCTCTTTTTCAAATAAACTGTAAGAACTCCAACCCCAGAAACCTCTCTCGATTAGCCACTTTAAAGTTGTTCGACTAGATGGAATAGATTCAACCACAATGGCCTCATTACTCCAAACAATGGTTGCTCCCATCTTTCTAAGCCGCATAAATAGATGAGTGTCCTCCGCTCCTTTGAAGGCAAACCTAGGGTCAAAGGCAACGTCCATTTGTCTAATCAAGTCAGCCCTGACCAAGGTATTGTTGGTAAAAGCAGCATTTAATTGATCCCCAGTTGCATGCTTAGGAGGATCAAAAAAACCACCTTTCTCAATCCACTGAGGAACTGAAGAGTCTTGAAATCTCGGATATACGGGGCCAGCTACAATATCTGAGTTGTACTTTTCTTGAGTGGCTAGTAATTCATCAAGCCATGATGACTCAGGCACTTCATCGTCATCAATAAATACTATAAAATCAGCTTCTTTAGAGACACAAGCTAGAGTTTTATTCCTGGCAAAGCTAACACCTTTTTGCGGTTCAATTTCGTAAATCAGTGTCCAATTAACTACCGCCCTGAATTGTTCGCAATTCTCTTTTGCTGAGCCTACTGCATCATTGTCAACTACGACAACCTCTAAGGTTGGCGGTTCAACCTTAGAAAAGGTAAGACTATTAATTTTCTGAAGTAAAGCGGCCAGTCCATCGGGACGCTTATAAGTTGCAATACAAATGGAAACGAATTTAGCCATATAGATCTATTACTTTACACCTTTAACAAATTTTACATATGCCTCGGAGAATACACTTGACTAGTGAAAACAAAAATGGGCAGTAGCTAATTGGTTGGATTTGAAGTCGTCTATCGAGAAAATAGACTGGGGCTTACAAATTCAAGGTACTTCTTCGCTTCCGACTTGGCTGCTCTGTAGGCCGCTATGACACATGAAAAGCGACTTAGATTATCCACCTTCGATAGGGTAACATCACTGCGAGTATCCCTCTGCCAACCAAGATTAGGAGAAACATTGAAGATATTAATGTCTGGATTTTTAACCTTAAATAGAAAGTAAGCTGTATCAATATAAGCTGGATCAAACTCCCCTAGATCTAGTTTCTCTCTGAGATCTGGATTATTTGAGCGTTGTTCCAGCAGATCTTCAAGAAATTCAATTACTCTATCGTAAGCTTTATGATTAACGGCATAAAAGTGAGTTCCTTGGGTTGGGTAGTTACTAGATATCAGAGATATCTTTGATGATTCAGCTTGGCCTGAGGAAGATTGATAATAATCAACCAGCTTCAGTCCCTTATAGGGAAAAAAGCCCAGAAAAACAATTCCCCATTCTAAAGATTCAAGGCGTGATGATAACTGCTTGGCGATTCGATTAAATCGCTTTGAAATGGCCAGATCATCTTCAATAACTAGAACATTCTCTAGATTTTGATCTCTTGCTTCTTTCAGAATTTCTAAATGGCTAAGATAACACCCTAACACGCCCTTAGTAGGAAAACCTTTCGTATCTTCAGGTTTAACCCCAGGGAAAAGCTCGATTTTCCCTGGGGTTAAACCTGAACCAATGCCTTTTAACTCACGTTCGATACCTCTTTTTCGATCGAGTCTCTCTGGCAAGTTAATAATGTAAGTTTTAGCAAAAATATCCTC
>JAAUUR010000189.1 GCA_012031045.1 Leptolyngbyaceae cyanobacterium SM2_5_2 | reverse complement strand
CGACAATGCCCCACCCGCCATGCGGGCGGCTGTGGAACCCGGCTGCTGCGGCCCAATGCTCCGCTGGCGGCAATCGACTACCACACCATCACCACCGGCAGCGCCTTCACGATGTTTCTGTTTGCTGACCTGCGCCAACCGGCCATTCGCCAGATGGCTGAGCTGTTCCCCGCTGAGCAAATTAAAGATGACCCTGGCCTAACCGGCACCCTCGAAACCACCTGGGTCGAGGCGGGCATTCCCGCCCTGACGGTAGAAATTGGTGAAGGCCGACGCTTTGAGCCCGCCAAAATAGCCCTGGCGGTAGAAGGCACCCTTAACGTACTCAAGCACCACGGTATCGTTGATGGGCCTTTGGGACGCACTGCCGCCGAGGTGGGCACCGTCTTTGGGGATGCTCTAGAGACCATTCGAGCCACTACCGGCGGGTTTTTGGAACTGCGGGTGGATTTGCGCGATCGCGTCATCCCCGGCCAAACTGTGGCCCTCCAGCGCAACGCCTTTGGCGATGTAGTAGCCGAATACCAGGCCAGCGTCGCCGGAGAGGTTGCCGTGGTCGCCCGCGACGCCCTCTGCGAACCAGGTCGCCGAATCGTCCAAATTCTCTACCAAAGTCAGAATGACACCCCGTAAAAGCCAAAATCCCTGTTGCGGGATGTCATTATTAACCCCATTTCCCTGCATCCCCCTAAACTAGGCATCATCTCTATTTAGATCAAACTAGATCAAAACTATGCCCGAACCCAACAACTTCGACGACTATCTGCCAGAGCAAAAGCCCCAAGAATACTCCATTGAAATTCCCCCCGACGCAGTACCCCTCCAGCCGGATAGAGTGCCATCGGGTAACGATCCGCTGGGTCGGATTGAGCAGCGGGGGATGGCCTACAGCAGTTTGGCGCGCGGGCGCGCCCCCTGGTGGCTGTTGATTGCAGGCTGGGTCATATTCGGCGGGTTGACCCTGGGCCTGTTGAAAATGGCCCTGGCTGGCTCCGTAGTATCCTGGATGCTTTTGGCTATCTCACTGCTGCCCCTGGTGATTTTGGCTCAGGGCACCCTGGCCAAAGCCAAGGCGAGATAGTCTTGCCTCCAGGGAGGGGGCGGATCCAAAAAATTGGGTCTAGCCTTCCATTGTGGTCGTCTACCGGATGATTTCTACATGATTTTGAGGAGTTCACCATGCGTTTAAACCTTCGTACCGCGTTAGTCAGTGCCTTAACCCTTGGGGTCGTTGTTTGGCCAGCCCACTTAGCCATGGCTCAAACCAGGCCGCGGATTAGACCCGTAGTGCCCGCCTCGTCTACCGTGCGCACCATTGGAGAAGTAGACCCCACGGCGCAAATTGATATTGTCGTCACTAACAGCCTGTCGGTACCCCTAGGTGTGGGCTTTGCGGGCGGAGCCAACCTGGAAGTGGTTCCCGGCGAAACGGATAAGGTGTCATTTACCACTGTGCCGGTCAACCTGTTTCTCTATCCCCTGGTTTCGGAGGTTAGCACCCGCTCCAACGTCACCATCGAAGACAACACTATCAACGTCGAGGTTGTCCGCATTGATAGCCTGGCACCGGGCGATGCCTCGCTCAACGTCGATGGGGCCGGTACGGTTTACATTTACTAAGCCGTCAGCACGCTTGCTTATCGGCTCAGACTCGCCCTATTCTCTCCTTAGCTGATGGCATTACGCCTTTACCCTCAGGAACCGCCATGTTTGCCCAAATCCCCGAACGACGGATGCATTGGATTCGCTGGGTACTCACCACCGGCTGGGTGCTGGTGATTCTTTCATTGTTCTACGATCCCTGGACAGCCGCGTTGACTGAGGCGGATCACCCCTGGAGCCCGCTACGGTTGACAGGGGAATGTGTGCTGGTGCAGGGGCAGTGCCTAGCGGAGTCTCCTCAACCCATTGGCGCGACGCTGTTTTGGGGGGCGATCGTGCCGGCGGGCATTTTCATTCTGCTGGTGTTCAGCCATGAGCTGTGGCGGCGCATTTGTCCTCTATCATTTCTGTCGCAAATTCCCCGCGCCCTGGGCTGGCAGCGGCAGTTTAAGCGCGAAAATCCCAAGACTGGCAAGGTGCGTTATGAACTGGCCAAGGTGCCGTCGGAGTCCTGGCTGGGGCGCAACTATCAGTATTTTCAGTTTGGCTATCTATTCCTGGGTCTGTGTGGGCGGATTTTGTTCTTTAATGCCGATCGCCTGGTGCTGGGCAGTTGGTTGGTATTTACCATTGGCGCGGCCATTGCCGTGGGCTATTTCTATGGCGGCAAATCCTGGTGCCAATATTTCTGCCCGATGGCCCCGGTGCAGACGGTGTTTAGCGAACCCAGGGGGCTCCTGGGTAGCAAAGCCCACATGAGCGAGAGCCGCATCACCCAGTCCATGTGTCGCACGATAGAGCCCAACGGCACCGAAAAAAGTGCCTGCGTGGCCTGCCAGAGCCCCTGTTTCGACATCGACTCGGAGCGCACCTACTGGGACGGGCTAAATAAGCCCCAGGAATCCGTCATGCGCTACGGCTACGTGGGCCTGGTGGTGGGCTACTTTGTCTATTACTACCTCTATGCCGGAAATTGGGACTACTACTTTTCGGGCGTGTGGAACCGTGACCCCAATCAGCTAGCCCGGCTGATGAGCCATGGCCTGTACCTGTTTGGCCAGCCCATTGGTATTCCTAAGCTAGTGGCGGTGCCGCTGGTGCTCGGACTTTTTACCCTGGCGGGTTACGGCCTTGGCAAACTCATTGAAGGTTGGGCCAAAAACCGCGATTGGCGGGCGGCTTTACCCTTAAGTGCAGACCTGATTCAGCACCGCATCTTTGCCCTGTGTACGTTCTTTGCGTTCAACTTCTTCTTCTTTTTTGCTGGTCGGCCACTGCTGTTGCTGACTCCCCGCTGGGTGCAGTTTAGCTTTGATGGGTTAGTCCTCTTCCTCAGTACCCTCTGGCTACAACAAAGCTGGCGGCGCAGCCCCGACCTCTACTCCCGCGAAAATCTGGCCAGCCGGTTTCGCAAGCAACTGGCCAAGCTAGATCTAGACGTTGCCCAGGTACTGGATGGACGCTCCCTGGACGACCTGGATGCCAACGAGGTCTACGTGCTGGCTAAGGTGCTGCCCGACTTTACCCGCGAAAAGCGCCACCAGGTCTACAAGGGAGTGGTGCGTGAGGCGCTGGAAGAAGGCTACATCGACAGCGCGAGCAGCCTCGATGTGCTGAAACAAATGCGGCAGGAGTTAGATATTTCCGCCGACGAGCACCAGGAAATTTTGGATGAATTAGGCATAGAAGATCCCGATTTGCTCAACCCTGAACGCCAGCGTAGTCTAGAAAATCAGGTACGGCTGAGCGGTTATCAGCAATCGTTGGAGCGCCTGCTGCGGCTTCAGCAACGTCAGCCTCAGCTCATATCCGAAGACTTGACTAATCAGCGGGCCTCTACCCTACGCTCCCTAAACCAGGAATATTCCATCACGCCCCAGGAAGAGAACTGGATTTTGCAGGGGTTGCCCTCCCAGGCCAACGCTACCCAAAAAGCCGACGGGTTACTGGCCCGCCTGCGCGACTGGATGGCCTACGAGTTAGCCCTGGCCCAGCCCGTTTTACAGCCGCATCAGCCCGTAGTTGCGGTACTTTTGGAGGCTGTGCGCCGCAAGCAGGATCTCATTATGGGTGCCCTGCTGGATGCCCTAACTGCGCTACCAGAGGTGAATGCCCTAGCGCTGGCCCAATCCCTCAGTTCCCTTGCTCCTAGGGCTTTGGCCGATAGTCTAAAGCCGCTGACCCGGCCAACTCAGCTTACCCCGGCCATACTCGAAGCCCTGCAACCGGCATCTCCAGAGCCAGGTACTGTCCCTTCGCCTCCTACCCCGCTAGAGGTCGTGAGCTATCTCGAAAATTTGCTCGATCACTACAACCCGCTAGTGCCTGCGGCGGCTCTGTTTTTGCTGACTCAGATGGACGGAGATCGGGCTCGGCCCGCCGCCCGCAAACTGAGCCAGGGCAACGCTCCAGCCCTGGTCAAAGCCACCGCTGAGCAGGTGCAGTCGCTTACATCCGCCCCGGCACTGAAGGATTTGCCTGCCCTGGAAAAGGCGGTTTACCTCTTCAACAGCGACTTTTTTCTACCGCCTCAAACCCAGTACCCTGCTGGCGCTGACCGAGCTAGCTGACGTGCGCACCTATAACCCTGGCGACACTGTTACCGACCCTGGCGACACCTGCCGGGAACTGCTAATTCTCATTGAGGGCGAGGCCAGCATTCACTACCAGGGGGCCGCAGGGCCGCTGATCGAACGCTTCCGCCCTGGCCAAGCCCTGGATGAGCTAGAAGTACTGACCCACAGCGATATGGAAAATGCCATTCTGGCTGACGCAAAATCTACTCGTATTTTGGCGATTCCAGTTTCATCCTTTGACCAACTAATCGATCAAGATCCTGACTTTGCCCGGCGGTAATTACCCTAGAAAGCCAGCGTCTTCAACAAATTACAACGCTCTCCAGCGTAGCGCCTTAAACCTGGTATAAAAATTCTTACCGTGTTTGAGTCAACCACCTCTTTTTTGAGGTGGCTTACAAAAGCTTTATATCCTAGCTCATACCTGTAGGCTCCCGATAGGAAACCTGTAAAAGGCCTTTTTAGTTTTTGGGGTTGGTCATTCGGTTGAGTTGTTCCGGTGCAGAAATCTATCAAAAGGCCCGGCTGAGCAACGGCTTAATCCGTCCTTAGGCTGTACTTTGACCAGGTGGGGTTGGGCTTTAACGAGATTGGAACTGAGGTCGTGGTAATTCTACTCAGTCAGCAAGAAACCTAAAAAATGTATACGGAATTACGTAAAGTTTCCTCGACCTTAGCGATTACGGTATTATGACAAGTAATGGTAGCCTGCCGTACTCCTTCACAGGTTTTTAACGTAGCAGGCCTAGCTGTCATGTACCTTTCTGAACAGATCAGAGCCTGTAAAAACTTTTAACTATGAGGTGGTTAGTATGACTACAGATTTCGTCTCCAATGAGGAAATTAAGAAGGCCACTGGCTGGATTACTGTTCTGAGCATTGTGTTAATTCTCCTGGGCATCTTGGCGATCTTTGCGCCCGTAATTGCCACCGCTTTCTTTACCGCCATGATGGGGTGGATTGCCATTATCGGCGGCATTATCATGATTATTGAGTCCTTTCGCTCTCAACCGGTTAGAGGCTTCTGGTTAAACCTGATTGTGGGCATTCTCTACGCCATTGCTGGGCTATATATTTTGCTCAATATCCCCAAGGCGGTGGCTGTGCTTACCCTGGCCTTTGGCATCCTGTTTATTGTGGAAGGGATTTTCACCATCATCATGGGCTTCCAAAACCGGGCAGGCCGCAATGCCTCCTGGCTGGTGGTTCTAAACGGGGTCATCACGCTGATTCTGGGCATTCTGGTGCTTAATAGTTGGCCCTTCAGCGCCCTCTGGTTGATTGGGTTATACGTAGGCATCAGCCTGCTGTTTAGCGGCATTGCTCTGTTGGTTGCGGCTCAAGCCGCCAAGCGTGAGCTAGCGGATACGGCTGTCTCATAAAAGCTGGTCTACTCAGCGTTGGGTGGGGTTAGGGGAGAACTATCCCTTGGCCCCATTTTTTAGCGGCTCTCTTCCCGTGACGCTCCTGCGTCTACGGCACGACCTGCCGCATATAGTTGCCCCACACTGCCGCCGCCTGGCCACTACTGCCGCTAGTGGGCGTGTTGTCATCATTGCCTAGCCAGATACCCGTTGTGAGGCCATTGCTGGGCAAAAAGCCAACAAACCAGAGGTCGCGGTTGTCGTCTGTAGTCCCGGTTTTACCGGCCTCGCCCAAGCCTAAAAAAGCGCTGCGGCCTGTGCCACCTTGAACAACCCCCTGGAGTAGCCCAACCAGGGTTGAGGCAATGTTCGCATCCATGGCGGTGTGGTTGGCATCGCCCGCCTGGCCAAATTCGTAGATAATGCGGCAGGTTTCCAGATTGTTGCGGTCGGTGCAGTCGCTGCTGTCTAGCACCCGCACAATGCCGTGGGGCCGGTTCCAAACCCCGTTGTTGCCGACGGCGGCAAAGGCTCCGGTTAACTCCAGCGGGGTGACTTCACTCTCGCCCAGGGTTAACCCCGGTGAAGCCCGTAGCTTGGACTCAATCCCCAACCGCTGGGCCAGGTTAATAACGTTATCCAGCCCGGTTTCCTTGGCGATCCGTAGAGCGACCACATTTTCAGAACGGGCCATACCGGCGTACATATCCAGCGGGGCAGAGCCAGAGCGGCAGCCCTCAAACCGCTGGCCACTCCAGGTCATCGGTTCACAGGAGAAGGATTGACCGGGGGACATGCCTTCCTCTAGGGCCGCTCCGTAGGCAAATAGCTTAAAGGTAGAGCCGGGTTGCCGAACCGCCTGGGAAGCCCGGTTAAACTGGCTGCTGGCAAAGTCTACCCCGCCTACCATGGCTCGAATTTCACCAGAAGCAGTGTCAAGGGTGACCAGCGCTCCCTGGGAGTAGCCCAGGGCTGGCCCCTGATTCGTCACATCCTCTACCAGGGCATTTTCCGCCGCCTGCTGCAGGTTGAGGTCGAGCCCCGTTTGCACCAAAAAATTACCTTCGCGGGCCAGGGAAGTACCCAGAACCGCTTCTAATTCCTGAAAAATGTAGCTATAGAAGTAGGGGGCACGAGTGCTTTGCAACTGGCGGGTGGCATCGGGGCTAATTTCAATGCGCGATCGCCGCGCCCGCCGCGCCTCCTCCTGGCTAACCATGCCCAGGGCCACCATTCGATCTAGCACTCGGTTGCGGTAGGAAACGGCGGCATCGTAATTTTGCACGGGGTTAAAGGCGTTTGGCCCCGGCAAAATACCCACCAGGGTCGCCGCTTCTGACAGCGTTAGGTCGCGGGCTGATTTAGCAAAGTAGAACTGGGCGGCATCCTCAAACCCGTAGAGGTTTTCACCCAGGTAGACGCGGTTGAGGTAAGTAAGGAGTAGATGATTTTTACTGTAGAAGGTCTCTAGCTTAAGCGCCACAACGGCTTCACGAATTTTGCGGCTGGCGGAATCCTCCGTGCCCACGTACTCTCGATAAATACTGCGGGCCAACTGCTGAGTAATGGTGCTGCCCCCCTGGCGAATGCCGCCGCCCCGCAGATTCACAACCGAGGCCCGCGCAATACCAATCGGGTCTACCCCCAGGTGCCAGTAGTAGCGGGTGTCTTCAGAGGCAATCAGCGCCTTGGGCAGATAAAGCGAAAAGTCGGACATCCGCTGCAATTCCAGGTGGGCCTGGTTACGCTGCTCTCGCAAGGGTACCTGGGCATCGTCTTCTTCAGCGTAGATAATAACTGGCCCCTGCACCGAGTCGGGTAAAGGCCGCATGGGAATTTTGGGCCACTCCACGCCCACAATCCACGCTCCCACGACCAGAGAAACGCCAGTAAAGCCATAAAGGGTGTAGCGAGCGGCCTTAATGTACCAGGGAGGCGGATCCAAATAGCGCAATGTGACAGCATCGGTCAACTCCCCTGGCCCCAGGGTGTAGACATCCCCGTGGTTCATCACCGTGCGGGTGAGGCGTTTCTTGCCGCGATAAATACCGTTGGTAGAGTTACGATCCTTCAGCACAAAGGGCTGCCCAGGCCGGTTCACATCCCGCGTTAGGGTAGCGTGTACCTGGCTGACAATGGGACTAGACGCGACAATATCACACTGGGATGAACTACGCCCCATCAAATAATGTTCGCCCAGCAGCGGGTAGGTCGTCTGCTGACCGTTGTAGATAACTTCCAGCTCAGCCGAACGAGCCCCTGGCTTAACAGCCAGTTTAGAAAAATCTACCTTGGCCTGCACAGCTTGAAACGCCTGGGTAACGGTTTTGAGCAGGGTGCGGGGCTGAGATGGGTCTGGAGGTGGTGCCATGGCAGGGGCAGTGCCTGACCGAAGGTACAAGCCCCATTGTAGACACAAGACTCAAAATCGCTAGGGGGAGAGGACAGTTTTTGGAGTGTTTTTATAACCCAGGAGCGATCATGGCGGGGCGGACGTAGGGACAGCAAGGGGAGTGGGGAAAGAGGCTGTTCCAAATTCCTGGTCTCGTGGCAAACTGACACTGAGCCACCCTGAGGCTGAACCGGGGAAAACCACTTTCTAGGGGATGTGAGGTTACGTCATGGCATTTGAATATCCTGAAGGTCTGAAATATCTCGACAGTCATGAGTACGCCCGTGTTGATGAAGAGGAAGGGGTCGTGACTGTGGGTATTACAGCGTTTGCTATCGACCAGTTGGGCGATATTGTTTTTTTAGAACTTCCAGAGATTGGCGACACCGTTGAAAAAGGAGAGCGCTTTGGCACAGTGGAATCTGTCAAGGCCGTGGAAGAACTGAAATCGCCTGTGGACGGCGAAGTGCTGGAGCGCAACGAAGCCTTAATTGAAGCTCCTGAACAAATTGGCGATGACCCCTACGGCGATGGCTGGCTGATTCGGGTAAGGGCCGACAACCTGGATGATTTAGAAGATGCCATGTCGGCAGAGGAGTATAAGGAGCAGGTAGAAGGTTAGTCAATCACGCGCTGTGCTTGAAGCATAACGGTGCTCCTGGCTAAACTCTAGGCGATCGCCTGCGGCGAAATGAGCGGGTTTGTTTCAGAATATAAAGAGTGACCGCCGGGGGTGCCAGAGTAGGCGCTATCCCGGTTTTAGTTGTTGATTGGGAGCCAGACGCAAACCGGTATGACGCAAGCCTTCTCTACATCGAGCCCCATTGCATCTGTGTCTGTGGATTTGGGACTGTCTCAGGTCTCACCTCAGAACAACGGGTCTACTTCTGCCGCCGCCCCTCTAAGTCCCTTTGTGGGTCGCCATTTGGGGCCAACGGAGAAGGATACAGCGACCATGCTGGCGGCTCTGGGCTATACGTCCCTGGCTGAGCTGATGGAGGCTACCATTCCTGCCGCCATTCGGTTGAACAGCCCGCTAGATTTGCCCGCTGGTCTGGATGAGGCCACCGCACTGGCAAAATTGCGGGCTCTAGCCTGCCAAAACCAGGTCTGGCGGTCTTACCTGGGGCTGGGCTACGCCAACACCATTACGCCCCCTGTGATCCAGCGCAATGTGCTGGAAAACCCCGGTTGGTACACCCAATACACCCCCTATCAGCCCGAAATCGCCCAGGGCCGCCTAGAAGCGCTGCTGAACTTCCAAACCCTGGTTACTGACCTGACCGGCATGGACATAGCCAATGCCTCCCTGCTGGATGAAGGCACCGCCGCCGCCGAAGCCATGACCCTGGCCTTCAACGCCCGCAAAAAGAAGCAGGCCAAAGCCTTCTGGGTGTCGGCAGCCTGCCATCCCCAGACCATTGATGTGGTTAAAACCCGCGCCCTACCCTTAGGGATTGACGTTGTAGTAGGTGACCACCGCACCTTTAGCTTTGACACCTCCATTTTTGGGGTGCTGCTGCAATATCCCGCCACCGA
>JAAUUR010000188.1 GCA_012031045.1 Leptolyngbyaceae cyanobacterium SM2_5_2 | reverse complement strand
ATCTTCTCCAGCAGCAATTTATCAATCAAGGTTTTGGTTGCTTGGTCAATGATTTTATTTTGAGGGTCTTGCACGAATTGTCTGCCACACTCACGGCATTTAAAGTTCTGTTTACCGTTATGGATTTGCCGTTTTTGACGACACGACTTGACAGGCAATCAGGGCAGGTGGGCTGGCAATCAGACATGGGTTTTCTGCTGGAACGCTTATCCCTTCCATCCTTACATCTTTAGGACTACCAAATAATATTCAAAAACCCTGCCATCCTTCAATTGAAGAATATCATGGTATTCTGTATTTACCTGGGCAAATAGCGCTTTGAACTGGCTAGCATCTGGTTCATTGAGCTGCTGTAAAATAGTTGGCAATATGTTAGCTCGATGACTGGCATGGCCTGAATCTACAAGTTGCCACAGATTGATAAAATTCTGATTGTAAATAATAATCTTTCCCTTGTGATCAAGCACCAGAATACCATCAACGGTTGCCTCTAGGGTAGCTAGTAAAATTGATAGAGAGCTTTCTAGCCTAGCATTAATTGTTTTCAGGAGTTGATTATGTTGACTTAGTTCTCTCTCTTGTTGAAAACGCCGTAATGCTTCGGTAATGGTCAGTATTAAATCGGTCTCATCCCAGGGCTTCCGAATATATCGGTAGAGGGCCGCCGCATTCACGACATTGCCAATGGAGTCAGCATCGGCCTGGCCGGTGAGCATAATTTTTAGTGTCTTAGGATAGAGAGAATGGAGTTGTATTAACAACGTATCACCATCCATTCCCTGCATTCTCTGGTCAGAAATGATCAGGGGAATGCCCCGGCCCTCAGCGGTTAGTTCTGCGCAGAGTACAAGAGCGTCTTCACCACCGCTGGCTAATTCAACATCATAGTCTCGACCAAAACTGCGCTTGAGTTGACTGCCCAGACTTTTGAGAATACTGTATTCATCATCAACGCAAACAATTACCGATCTCATAGTGGTTCTCTGCCAGTACTAGTTCAAGGCTGCACTAATCACGTTTTGCAAATCTTGCTCTGACCATGGTTTGTGGATGCACGCAAAAAGGTTGGCTTCCTGCTTAGCCCTTTCAATCGCACTTTCATCGGCCTGCCCTGTCAACATAACTGTGATAATTTTAGGAAACCGCTGATGAACCTGGGTCAAAAACTCATCGCCTTTGACATTTGGCATCAGCCAGTCAGAAACAATAATCAGTATCTTAATACTCTCTAACTCTAGCTCATCAATTACAAGCCAGGCTTCTTCAGCACTTTGAGCTACTTCGTAAACATATTGATCGCCAAAGCAGCGCTTTAGCTGTTGTTTTAGTGCTTCTAAAATCGATGCTTCATCATCAACGCAGAGAATAGCCGTACTAGACATGGGAGCCTTCCTTTCATTTTCTAAGAATTTTCTACCCAGGTTTTACAGGTAACCAAACATCAAACCTTGTATAGCCTGGTTGACTATCTACTTGGATTTTTCCTTGGTGTTTGTCAATAATTTTTTTGCAAATATGTAATCCCAGTCCACTCCCTTCACCAACAGCCTTAGTTGTAAAAAATGGCTCAAAGATATTGGGCTTTATATCCGATATAATACCAACTCCAGTGTCGATAATGCTAATTTCAACGCCCTGCTCTCGACTGTTCGTTGCAAGGGTTAATGTACCACCTGACGGCATGGCTTGAATGGCATTATGAATTAAATTTGTCCAAATCTGAATTAGCTCGTCGGGATATCCCCAAATGCTTGGCACAGGTTGATACTTTCTGATCAACTGAATACTGCGTTTGAGCTGATTCTGATAAATCTCAAGCACAAGATCTAAGCTATCATTAATCTGGATCATATCTGGCTTATCCCTTTGCTCAAAACGAGCATAGCTCTTAAGCGCAAAAACAGTCTTAGAAGAACGATCAACAGCGCGAATGATGATTTGATTATTAACCACTGAGCAGGTTAAGTTATAGGCAATCTGAATAGCCCATTCGCAATTAGCACTTTTGAGTAAAGGATGAAGAAATTGAATATCTTCACCAATTCCCATATCTACTAACAGATCGGCAATATGCCTTGACCGTTCAACTCCGTAGGATTGAAGCTTAGCGGTTAATTGTCGTTTTAATGAGCGATTTTCTGCAAAATTGTTTGATGGTTTATTCTCAAGGGCTCGATCAATAAGATCGAACAAGCTCTGCCGCTCTTCTAATTGTAGACGTTGGTGTAAATCAGGAAGCTCAATCAGGACTTCCTTTAGCGCTTTGTCAGTGTTGCTAGCAGAGGCTTTGATAGCACCTAAAGGATTGTTGATCTCGTGGGCAACTCCAGCAATAAGCTGCCCCAAGGCCGCCATTTTCTCTTGTTCAATGAGCTTACTCTGAGTTCGTTTTAGATGGTCAAATGCAACCTCTAAGTCCTGATGCTTTCTCCACAAGGCTTGATTGAATTGATAAGACAAAACACCAATAACCGTGGCCGATAAAATCAAAGAAGTTGTGGTGCCAAAGTCAGATAGCCTTCTCGCCCAAATTTTTTTGCTCCAGCATAGATCCCCTCTAAAAATTGGATTTCATCATACATTTTATCATAAATTTCATCTATCATTACTACACTAGCTTCGTCGATTTTTTCGACTTCGCCTCGGTCAATTACTTCAAATAAGTAGTTAACCGAGGTTGATACTTTTCGTAATGAGTAAGAAATTCTTCTATATGCTCGTGATCAGGTTCGTATTTGTGCTCATGTTCATGGGCCAACGAAGAATCTCTCACCTTGATGTTTTCAATAATCTCAATCATTGAAAACCGATGATGATAACGACGATTAATGAGCTCTAGCTCTTGGATAAGAGCCTCAGTATTTTCACGATTCTCGTCAATTTCTTCTACCAAGTTTTCGTCGATTTTTCCTTTAGATAGGGCTTCCCACTCCAAGGAATTAAGCCTACTCATATATTCCTTGGCTCTTGTGAGGGTAAGTCTGGCCTCCTGGCTCCGCTCTGTCACCTGATTGAGATGATAGATGATAGCTGCACTGGCTAATGCTGCTGTAATAGACAACAGTACGACTAGCCGGGGCGAAAATTTAGAGCTTAATTGAGGGGAGATCATAGCTGGTGCCCTTAGTGGGGTATTTAATGGTTGCTCTCTTGACTTAGGCTGTTAATGATGTGGAAAATATGGAAAATCGATAAGGTAAGTTGACGAGCCAAATCTCTGCCCCAAGCTAATCGAGGCAGAGATTTATATTAGTTCCACAAGTGTTCCCAGCTTTATGGAAAAAATATGATTTTAATTAAGATTCACCAGGGAAGCCCGCTGAGCTGGTGGCTGGTTGGCTGACAAAGTTCTCAAATCCATCGGCTAGAAGCCGCAAATCCATAGACAAAACCTGCTTACGCAGGTTCATAAAATGGGTCGAGTAGTCGGCTAGGCCGATTTGGATGTGTAGCCGTGATTGCAACCACTGGGCATTAAAGTTTTGTCAGTCGATCAGTTCCCAATTTCTCAAAGCGGGCCACTAAAATTCATTCTTGTTCAGATGAGCCCGCCCTATGCTAAGGGCGAGATAGCTTCTCCTAAACTACCAGTCTGATCAACTTTGTCAACACAGAGGACGCACTCTATACGCTCCCGTTGGGCGGCTAAATTTTCTTTGAGACGAAAAATAAACTCGCCGTAGTCGGCCAAGTTGTCTAGCTCAACCAGAGCTAAAAATATCTCTGTTGTCAACCACAGCAATCCTTTGACTAATAGCACGTTCATCTAATCACCTTCCGGTACTTCCTCTGGGCGTTTGCGCTTTACGACTGTGGGCTATCCATTTCCCCTGGGTGCTCGGTGATACACAACCGTGCTGCAACCCCTGGGATGGAGTTTTAATAATTATTAATTATTCTAAATATAAGTAAATAAAATCTTTTGGGGCCGCAGAGGTACGGTTTTCCCTCTGCGGTTTTACGGTAGGTCGGGTGCTGCGGGCTGAGCCTGGGCCGCTAGGCCGCTTATCTGATCTCGCTGGCCTTTAGAATAGGGATTTGTCGAGAGTGCAGGAAATCCCATGACTGTCCGCGTTCGTATTGCCCCAAGCCCCACCGGGACTCTGCACATTGGCACGGCTCGCACCGCTGTCTTTAACTGGTTGTTTGCCCGTCACGCGGGGGGGCAGTTCATTCTCCGCATTGAAGATACTGACGAAGAGCGCTCTAAGCCAGAATTTACCGAGAACATTCTGGCTGGGCTGCGCTGGTTAGGCATGGACTGGGATGAGGGGCCATTTTTTCAATCCCAACGGATTGAACTCCATCAGCAGGCTATTCAGACGCTGCTGGATCAGGAGCTAGCCTACCGCGCCTACGATACACCAGAGGAGCTTGATTTGATGCGTGATGCGATGAAGGTCAAGGGGCAAGCTCCTCGCTACGATAATCGCCATCGTCATTTGACTTCAGAACAGCAGGCTGCCTTTGAAGCCGAAGGCCGACCCGCCGTCATTCGCTTTAAGATTGATGATGATCGTACCGTTGTGTGGGATGACCTGGTGCGTGGCCCAGTTTCCTGGCGGGCGAGCGATCTGGGGGGTGATATGGTGGTGGCCCGTGCCTCCTCTTCAACCACGATTGGCCAGCCGCTCTACAATCTGGCCGTTGTTGTGGATGATATCGACATGGGCATTACCCACGTTATCCGTGGCGAAGACCATATTGCCAACACCGCCAAGCAAATTTTGCTCTACGAAGCCCTAGGAGCCTCTGTCCCCGCCTTTGCCCATACACCGCTGATTTTGAACCAGAGTGGCCAAAAGCTATCCAAACGTGATGGTGTGACCTCGATTTCGGATTTTCAGACCATGGGTTTTGTGGCTTCGGCCCTGGCCAACTACATGACGCTGTTGGGTTGGTCAGCCCCCGATGCCAACGAGCGGTTTACCCTAACGGAAGCCGCTCAGCAATTTAGCTTTGAGCGCGTTAATAAAGCCGGGGCCAAGTTCGACTGGGACAAGCTCGACTGGCTCAACAGCCAGTATCTCCATGAGATGGAACCGGAGGCTCTGCTGGAGTTGGTGCTGCCTTACCTGAACAAAGCGGGCTACTCCGTTGATTTAGATACAGATAAAACCTGGCTGTTACCCTTGATGGCACTAATTGGCCCTAGTTTGACGCGCCTGACCGATGCTGTTGAGCAAAGCCGCTTCTTTGTCACCGCCAGCCTTGGCTTTGACGAGGCTGCTAAGACCCAGCTTCAGCTTGAGGGGTTGCGGATGTTCTTCAGGGCGTTTTAGACGAGCTAACGACCGCCAATTCTCCTTCTACCCTGGAAGCCTTGAAGACTCTGCTAGACGAAGTCACTCAGACGAAAGGGGTGAAGAAAGGGTTGGTGATGAAGTCCCTGAGAGCAGCATTAATGGGGGCTTTGCAGGGGCCGGATTTGATGGAATCCTGGCTGATTCTACGGCAGCGGCAGTTTGACGTACCTCGTTTGCAGGCGGCTCTGGCTCTGGGATAGGTTGTCAGATCTAGTCTCTGTTCCTTCAGTTCTATCCCCTCAATCAGGGGTGAGCATTAACCCGGTGTCTTGCCTAGAGACTACGCTGGCGGTGACCAAGCCGATGCCAGTAAGTCATCACGCCAAGGGTAATAGCTAGCATCGCTAGCATCAACCCACCGGCTAAGCCGTAGGTGTCCGCTAGTCCCAGACGTTGGCTGAGGGGTTGGCTTACCAAAGGCGAAATAAACTGGCCAAGAAAGAAACTGGTGGTTAGCCCGCCCAGGATTCTGCCCCGAAACAGGGCAGGGGTGGAGGATGTTAGGCAAACGGTCATGTTAGGCATCAGCAGGCCAATGCCTAACCCGGCGATGGCTAGAGAAACCAGCACCATACCGTAATTCTGAGCTTTGCCGATGGCTAAATAGCCAATTCCCATCAGCCCAAAGGCGATCTCATAAACTCCGGTAAACGTAGACCGAGCCTTTAACCGCTGATAGCTGAGGGCACTGAGGGATGTAGCTAGAGTGGCCAGGGCAATGGCCACTCCAATCTGTGAGGCATTAGCACCCGTCAGTTCCTGAAGAAAAAAAGGAAGCTGCACCGGAATCATGTAAAACACAATTTGCGCTACCAGGGCAATACCGTAGGTGACGATGAGCAGCCGCCAGGGGACTGACTCAGAGACGGCCGTTTCAGAGGAGGCAGAACCCGATTGGGCGCGAATCGGCTCAGGCAGCACCAGCAAAATCAGTGGCAAAAACAGCCAAGCGACTAAATAAATTAGAAAGGGATAGCGCCAGTTAAGGTCAGCTAGAAAGCCCACTAGGGTCAAAAATACTACTCCTCCTAAGCCCATAAAGGCGGCCTGAAGCCCTAAAAACTGGGCACGAGCAGATCCCAGATAGTAGTCGGCAATCAGTGTTGTCGCCGTGGTCATAATGCCAGCTACACTTAAGCCCAACAGCACTCGCCCAACCAGGATCCAGCCAATTTCATTCAGCAAGAAACCGGAACTACCGGCAAATCCATAGAGAAACACAGAGAGCGCCAGCCAACCCTTGCGCCCAAACCGATCAATAATGGTGCCTGCGATGGGTGCGCCAAGGGCAATAAATAACGCTGGCGCGGTTAACACTAGCCTAACCCAGTAGTCAGCGTTGGGTACTTCGGCAAAGTGCTGCCGCATGGCTGGCAATGAAGGAGCAATGGTTGCCCCAGCCATCACTGTCAGGGTGCTGACCAGTAACAGGGTGATCTTGACCCACAGCCTATCCGGGTTGCGACGTTCAGCAAGGTTAAGATGACGAGTGGACATAAAGCGCTGGTGGATAAATTATCTCGGCTCGGCCTGAATCTACCACTGACCTCTGACGTGCATCTACCTACCAAGCGGCTTAATGTCCGATAATAAATAGACTACAGACATAGGGGAATTCCACCGCTCGTTTGCCCTAGTTCGCCAGCTTGCGTTAAATTAAGTAAAGATTTATCTCATATTCCTGAACTCAGCTGGCGGTTCTAGGGCTTGAGATTTAGCTATGCTGGCTGTCCAGGCCTGATGCAATGTGGCTTTAAGGCTCCACAGGTTCGCAGCCTCAGTCTTTCTAAGCTGTTTAGAAACATCGTTTAATCTCTGCAAGTCGTGAATAGAGGCCATTGGTTATGAAACTTTCGTGGAGAGTAATCCTACTCTGGACCCTACCACTTTTGGTTGTTGGGTTCTTTCTCTGGCAAGGGCGTTTCCTCGGCTCCTGCCGATATGGGGCGTAACGCGGCTAATACCCGTATGACCTATGGCCGCTTTCTAGACTACTTAGATGCTGGGCGGGTAACGGCGGTTGACCTCTATGATGGGGGCAGAACAGCTATCATTGAAGCTGTGGATCCCGAACTGGACAATCGTGTACAGCGCTGGCGGGTAGATTTGCCCGGCAACTCTCCAGATTTAGTCAGTCGCCTGCGGGATGCCAGCATCAGCCTAGATTCTCATCCCCCCCGTAACGATGGGGCGTTGGTTGGAGCACTGGGCAATCTGCTCTTCCCCCTGTTGTTGATTGGCGGTCTGTTCTTTTTGTTCCGTCGCTCTAGCGTTGGCCCCGGTGGCCCTGGTCAGGCGATGAATTTTGGTAAATCCAAGGCCCGCTTCATGATGGAAGCTAAGACCGGCGTTATGTTTGACGATGTTGCTGGCATTGACGAAGCCAAGGAAGAGCTACAAGAAGTAGTAACTTTCCTGAAAAAGCCGGAGCGCTTCACGGCGATTGGTGCCCGCATTCCCAAGGGTGTGTTGCTGGTCGGCCCGCCGGGAACAGGCAAAACTTTGCTGGCTAAGGCGATTGCGGGTGAAGCGGGTGTTCCCTTCTTCAGCATCTCTGGTTCTGAATTTGTGGAGATGTTTGTTGGTGTGGGGGCTTCTCGTGTTCGGGATCTTTTCAAAAAAGCTAAGGAAAATGCTCCTTGCATCATTTTCATTGATGAAATCGATGCGGTGGGTCGTCAGCGTGGCGCTGGCATTGGCGGCGGCAATGACGAGCGAGAACAAACTCTAAACCAGTTGCTAACCGAAATGGATGGTTTTGAGGGTAATACTGGCATTATTATCATTGCCGCTACTAACCGAGCCGATGTTTTGGATTCAGCCCTCCTACGTCCTGGTCGCTTTGACCGACAAGTAACGGTTGACCCACCGGATATCAAAGGTCGGCTGGAGATTTTGGAAGTTCACGCTCGCAACAAAAAGCTAGCCGAAGACATCTCTCTAGAAGCCATTGCTCGCCGCACCCCTGGCTTTACGGGTGCCGACCTGGCCAACCTGCTGAACGAAGCCGCCATTCTTACGGCCCGTCGTCGCAAAGAGGCCATTACTATGCTTGAGGTAGATGATGCAGTTGATCGCGTGATCGCTGGCATGGAGGGTACACCCCTGGTAGACAGCAAGAGTAAGCGGTTGATTGCTTATCATGAGATAGGTCACGCCATTGTCGGTACTCTGGTCAAAGATCATGACCCAGTGCAAAAAGTTACCCTAGTTCCCCGTGGTCAGGCTCAGGGCTTAACCTGGTTTACTCCCAACGAAGAGCAAATGCTGATTTCCCGCTCTCAACTGCTGGCTCGCATTACGGGTGCCCTAGGTGGTCGAGCCGCTGAGGAGGTCATCTTTGGCGATGCCGAGGTGACTACTGGAGCCGGTAATGACCTTCAGCAAGTAACTAGCATGGCCCGTCAAATGGTGACTCGCTTTGGTATGTCTGACTTGGGCCCGTTGTCTTTAGAAAGCTCCCAGGGTGAGGTATTTCTAGGGCGCGACTGGCTATCTCGCTCAGAGTACTCTGAGGAAATTGCCTCTCGCATTGATGGGCAAGTGAGAACCATTGTGGATCACTGCTACGACAGCGCTAGGCGTATCATGCAAGAAAACCGAGCCCTAATTGACCGTCTGGTAGACCTGCTTGTCGAAAAGGAAACCATTGACGGCGACGAGTTTCGACAAATTGTTTCTGAGTACACCGTAGTACCTGATAAACAGCAGTTTGTGCCTCAGCTTTAGCATTTGATGGTCTTCTAGATGGTGTTAGGCCCGTCCAACTGGACGGGCTTTTTAGTTTAGGGAATTTAGCCTTAGCACAAGAATTTTGTATGTCTCAGCCCACCCTCTACGTTTCCATTACTAACCACGGCTTTGGCCACACTACCCGATCTGCCTCTGTTGCAGCTACCGTCAAAGCCATGGCGCCCGAGGTAAATCTGATCATGGCCACAACAGCCCCCCAATGGCTCCTGGATGAGTACATCCCATCGGCCTACGAGTATCGCCCCGTTGCGTTAGATATTGGGGTTATCCAGGCTGATAGCCTAACCATGGATTTGCCCACCACGCTGGCTAAACTTCAGCACATCAAGGCTCATGCCACAAAAACCATAGCACAGAGGCCGCTTTCCTGAAAGAGCGCCAGGTAAACCTGGTGTTGGCCGATGTTCCCCCCTGTGGCAAACGCTATCGCCCACACGGCTGGTATACCCTGCTG
>JAAUUR010000187.1 GCA_012031045.1 Leptolyngbyaceae cyanobacterium SM2_5_2 | reverse complement strand
CGAGTTGGCCAAGTGTCCGCTGGTGGCCGAGGTACAAGCCCTGCGGTTAATGCCTCGCCTGCGGGCCGTAGCCACCATTATCAGCCACCGGGGGGAATGCTGGGATGGCAGCGGCCAACCGGCGGGTCTGGTGGGCGATGCAATTCCTCTGGAGTCGCGTATGTTGGGTCTGGTGTCGGCTTTTCAGAGCCGAGTGGCCCAAGGGCGGCACCGCCAGGCCGAACCCGGTGACCTGACCCTGCTCTCCGAAGTATTGACCACCTGTCAGCAGGAAGTAGGGCAGCGGTGGGATCCAAAATTGTTTGAAATATTGAGTTTAATGGTGCTGGGCCTCCAGCAGGGCATGGGCTTACCTACCCTACCCACTAAAATGACTCTGGGGTCGGGCCTGCTTAATCCCGACCTAGCCGACCAAGACACCGTCTTCCAACCACCCGCCGAATTACTATCTCAACTGTAATGTCCGTGTCTAACGATTCTCTTGTAGCTATAGCGGCCCTGCGAGCCGGGAAACTTCGCCACCTCCCTGGTGCTGATCTGGAAGATGAAGACCTTGCTGACCTTGACCTGACCGGCGTATACCTGCCCGGTGCCACCCTGGTGGGGGCCAACCTGAGCCGTACCTGTCTGGCCAAGGCACATCTGGAAGGGGCGAATTTCATGGGAGCCAGCTTAGTAGGCGCTGACCTGCGCGCTAACCTCTGGGGCGCTAATCTAATGCAGTGCGACCTCACCGGGGCGGACCTTCGCGGCGCTAACCTGCGGGGCGCTAATCTAATGGGGACTCGCCTGGGTGGGGTAAGCCTGGCCACCGCCTTTTTGAGCGGCAGCAATTTGATGGGTGTTAACTTGCAGGGGGTAGACCTGCGTGGGGCCGATTTGCGTGGGGCTAACCTCAGTGATGTCAACCTTAAAGGGGCTGACCTATCGGGAGCCAACCTGCAAGGAGCGCAGCTAGATAGCGCCAATTTGGAGGAAGCCGACCTGCGCCAAGCGAACCTGTCTGGGGCTTCCTTGGTGGGGGCCAACCTACTCTGTGCTGACCTGGCAGGCGCTCAGATTGAGGGCGTCAGCCTCACTGGAGCCTGCCTGATCGGTACAGCATTGGATCGGTAATTGGTGAGGCAGTGAAGAGGTGAAGAGGGCGGGGGTAGAACCTCTGGAGATTTTGGGTAGGTGGCTGGAATGATGCGGCCCAGTGGCGGCTATAATCGCTTCTGTGCCCAAGCTTCCCCTGGCATTATTCTTCCTTCTCATATCGGCAAAGCCATTGTCTCCCTCCACCCCCATCACCCCATCACCCCATCACCCCTCCTCCCCCCCGCCAGCCGACGATAGGTCAGCGCTAGCGCCGCTTGGTCACCCACATTGCCGGGGAACAGCACCACTGGCAGATTGGGGAACTGGGGATGGTCGGCGGGCGTACGAACCACAGAAACACCGGGCAAAATTTGCCCCAACAGGCGAGCGATTTTGAGGCCCAGGCCAGTGCTGAGGGTGTCGTTGGAGGTAATGCCGCCTTTGCTGATTAGAAAGCCAAGGTTGGAGGGTAGTCCCTTAATTACCTCCATCAACAGGGCAGATACTTCAATACCAAAGTCAAGCCTGGCCTGAACGCTGTCGAAGGTGAGTTCATTGCGGCTGGTATAAACTACCGGGATTTTGCCATTGCGGTGGGCGCTGGCCACCTGCGCCAGGATGTCAGCTAGGAGGCGGGCCGGGGTGGCGGTATCGCCATCACGGAGTTGGGCCACATCCACCTCAATACCCACAACGCCAGGCTCCTGAAGCAGGCGCTGCAATTGCTGAGTCGTCTTTTGCACATGGGAGCCAACAATAATAGCTCCCAGTGCCCCACCCCGCACGTAGGAGTCCATGTGCTCTGCATCAATAGGCTGGGGCGGGAGCGCCGCCAGGGCAGTAAGGATGCTGGCCGCACTGCGAAACAGAAAGCGCTTGCCCTGGGATGCCGCAGCGAGTAAATCCTGGGCAAATTGGTTTAGATCAGCCTGGGTTTCTCCATCGACAACGCCACAAACGTTGCCGTGCAGCGTCATCAAGCGGGCGAGAGAACCGCCGCGAATATCGGCCAGGGTGAAGCGTTCTACATCTTGAGCTTGAATGCCGCCAGAGGTTTTTTCGGCCACGTAGTCGGGCAGGTAGCTGGTGCTATAGCCAAAGACAGAATCCTTAGCAAACTCGGTTTGATGAACCGGAGTGGGTACCCCGTCCACCATCAGGTAGTGGCGACTGTCGCGGGTGATGCGGCCCCCTTCAAAAAAAGCAGGCACTAGAAAGTGCGCATCGAAGGGGCCAAGCTCTGCGGCAATCACATCAGTTTCAATCGGGTAGTGGCCGCGCAGGGTAGAGTCAGAGCGGCTGACGACGAGAAAATCATGAATGGCTTCAAGGGCGATCGCCTGCTTCAAATTCTGGCAAACCTGGCGAGTCACCTGTTCTGCCGCTGCCGGGGTAAGGGCACGGGTGTTAGTCAGCACAAAGAAAATGGGCGACTCGTCCCGTAGCCCCTCGCGTAGGGTGTCTACGTCCCACTGCATTAGCAGTAAGCAGCTATGCACCGTTTGGGATCCAGTGGGATCATCATCTAAGACAATAATCTTGGGCTGTGCCGTCATCGCGGGCCTCTGCGTATCTACCAAAACTCACTATCTCGCAGATCGCCCTCCTACGCCAAGCTAAAAGCCCGATTAAGGGGTATCAACCTAAAGCGGGACAGTCTTTGGTCACAGAATTCAGGAGCTAGGAGCTAGAAGGTAGTGACAGCCATACTCCTGGCTTCTAGCTCCTATATTCTAAGCTATTCTAAGCCCTGCTATCATCCTGGCTTAAGCGAATACCCCGATTAAGGCTCCGCAAACGCTAGGGATAATTCACCCCTGAGCATGTCAAAGGGTCAGCCTTCATGCTCCTCTTTCTGCCAAACCGCTCAACAATTATTCGGCTTCATCTGTTTATTTTCCGGTACGGTAGAACCTACCTGCTGAGTGGGTAGTTACGGTGGCCCTTAGTAAAGGGTTAGGTTAAGATAACGTCATCTTTCGTAAGATGCCAAACTAGCCAATTAGCAGGTAGCCCCTATGGCTCAACATTTAAAGCGGTGGGAATCGCCCCGGCGCAAAGGCCGAAATGATAAGGGACGAGGTGGAGCAGCTCGTCAACGCCAGCTCCAAAAGCGCGGTCAAACCCTGCGCCAGAAACTTAAAGACTCATCATCAAAATCTAATCCATCAAAATCTAATCCAACTGAAAGAGGGGAGGGCCACGGCTCTCCCCTTCTAGTTTGTGGGGGGTTATGTTGTTTTATTTCAAGGAACTCTGGTTGCCGAAGGGTAGCTTGAGCTTTTCTCAATTCATGTTATTGCGCTTCATGTTATAGCGCTGCAAGAGGTTGGATTAGCGGCTGACAGCAATGTTCGAATAATCTTCCGCCGGTTCGCGCCATCTAACCAAATGCTTTTTTTGACTACAAACCGGCAGGTAAAAGAGGAGGACTGCTAGTACAAATCATCCAGGAAGAAGGCATTTCTACATCGTCGCCGGTCATCATAATTGGCAATTTGGCTCTAAGCGTATGCGTGTAGCGTTCTCAAGCGTATCGATGAGAAACGTGGCATAACAACCCTAATGCCCACCGACCACTGAGAGGTGATGGGTTGGAATCCAAGGCTATCTACGGCAGGTGACTAGGAACGTTATCTGGCTCTGGCTCTGGCTCATGACTATGAAAAACCGACAAGGCGATCAATACCTACTTCAGACATCTAGCTTTTAGACCGGCTCACCGCCAAATTTGCCATTCTAAATTGCTATTCTAAAATCCAGGCCAAATTTACCAACCAAAGGCAGATAGAACAACCGGGTTGCCTGGGGTGGCCATCTCCTCTGTTGCCTCTGCTGCGGTGGGTGGTGCAATCCGCGCTTCGGCGCAAAACGAAGCGGTGCTAAAGCCACCAAAGCGTTTTACCACGCTGGTACGGCCAGGCGCAGGTTGGGGTTTGGCAAACCAGAACCGCTCTACGGAACTCATGGTTTCATACTCGGTGGTGAGAAGCAGGCCGCCATCGGCATCAATCTCATAGCGGCCAATGACAGGCACAATTTCAGCATAGCCCCGCTCCCGCAGCAGTTGCCCCATCTTAGGATTGTCAGCATCTGGTACCAGGGCAAAAACGGTTTTGCCTTCGTGGTTTTCGTCATCCCTATCCCAGGCCATTGAGCCTTGCCAGGTCACTAACGCTCCCCCCACCGCCAGGGATGAGTCAACGCTGTGCAACTCGCAGATTTCCACCACGCTGGAATGGCCGACCTCCAAAGCTTCCACCACAATTATTGAGCCGCCCAGCTCAGCCCGCCGAAAGGGGAGATGGTGGGTGGTGCGCTGAGAGTTCCACTGACCCGCGCTGAGGCGGAAGAAATCCATAACATCCATAGGGCAGTCGTGATTGTAGATTGGGGATTTTGGATTGGGGATTTTGGGTTGGAGGATCACGGTAGGCCGAGCAAAACCAGATGCGTCCTCGCTTAGGAGCCTACTTGGGAGTCTAACGTAGTTTGGGGAGAGCTGAGAGCCTGCACCCAGGCAACCAGGGTGCGGACGCCAAAGCCGGTGCCGCCGGGGTTGTTGTAGCCGAACTCTTTTTCAGTCCACACGGGGCCAGCCACATCCAGGTGTACCCAGGGGGTTTTTTCCACAAACTGCTTGAGGAATAGGGCGGCGGTAATAGAACCGCCGGGGCGGGGGCCGGTATTTTTCATATCTGCCACAATGGATTTCAGCCCCTCAAAGTACTTTTCTTCCATCGGCAGTTGCCAGAATTTTTCGCCAGCCACGTCAGCCGCCTGGGTTAGCGCTGTGGCCAACTCCTCATTTTTGGTGAACAGACCCGCAATGTCATCACCCAGGGCCACAATGCAGGCTCCGGTGAGGGTAGCTAAATCAACAATGGCATCAACCTCCAGCTTTTCAGCAAACACCAGGGCATCCGCTAAGGTCAGACGACCCTCGGCATCCGTATTGTTAACTTCAATGGTTTTGCCGTTGGAGGCGGTGAGAATATCGCCCGGTCGCAGGGCGTTGCCGCTGATCATGTTCTCCACCGCCGCACTGATGAAGTGAACCTCAACCCTGGGCTTTAGCTGACCAATGGCTTTGGCGGCACCCAGGGTGGCGGCGGCACCGCCCATGTCCACCTTCATCATTTCGATGCCGCTGCCTGCCACCTTAATGTTGAGGCCGCCGGAATCAAGGTAAGCCCCTTACCAATAATGGCCACCTTGCCAGTAGGCGTGCCCGCTGGCCGATAGGTGAGATGGATAAACTTGGGCGGCAAATCTGACGCCTGAGCCACCCCCAGGTAGGCCCCCATGCCCAACGCCTGGCACTGCTCCCGCTCTAGAATTTCCACCTCCAAGCCGTGAGCTGCCGCAATATCAAGGGCGGTCTGGGCTAGCACCTCTGGAGTCACAATATTAGCCGGAGCCGACACCAGCTCCCGCGCCAAAATCACCCCGTCACAGACGGCCTGAGCGGTTTGAATGCTGCCCTCCTGTCCAGGCAAATCGAGCAGGTGAATGGCCTCCAGACTCGTTTTGCCGTTGGTTTTGTCCTCCGATTTGAAGCGGTTGTCCTGGTGTAGAGCCAACGTTACCCCTTCTACTCAGTGCCTGCGCCGTCAACGCAGGATTCTCCTGATGGACCGGCATACTGAGGCCCAGAGAGGCGCACTTCTCCTTCTTGGCCAATCGAGCCGCGGCGGCGGCCCCTCGCCGCAGAGCCTCCAGATTAAGATTATCAGCCGCTCCTAACCCGACCAACCCCAGCTTGCGAACCGTACCCCCAGACCCCAAGCGAATCACCGCTGTAGCCCCATCCTTACCGGTAAACTCGGCTTCATCAATTAATTCCTGTAGCAAACCCGAAACCTGGGTATTGAGTTCAACCAGGGAGCCAGCCAGGGGCAACGAGGCTTCTGTCAGGCCAATCACTAAGCAATCTCCAGCCCAAGTTAGGCCGGTTTCTTCCGATGCGTGAAACTCCATTAACCGCTAGCTCAATAAATATGCTGGTGTACAGTTTGACAAAATCTTTTGATTACTATAGCGCCCCCAGCCCCACCCTGGGCAGCTATAAATCCTGCTGCCAGCCTCCACGGCTTCTAAAGACTCTACGATGCCTCCAATTGCGAGCCCAATTCGATGCCTCCAATTGCGAGCCCAATTCCTTTTTCTAACCTTGCTCCAAACCACCATTTTTTTGCTACAACTGCCCATAGCGATACTTACCTGGCCCCCATGCTAAAGCAGCTTAAAAAGCGCCTTCCTCTGTTCGCGATCGCGGGTTTAAGCGCCCTTTCCCTCGGTATGGTAGCCGCCCTGGTCAACACCTTTGGAAAAATTGACCCCGACCAAGGTCCCGTTGCCCAAGAATCGGTGTTTCCCTCTCTCCCGAAGCGCGACCTGACCCATAGCAGCGACCCTGTGCTTGACCTGTCGCTACGGCCCGCCGCGCAGCGTTCTGAAGCCCTGGTTGAGTATACCGAGAAGCCGTCCTCCGTTAGCCAGCACCGGGCTCGCTACCTGTTGGCCCTTGACCACATTGCGGCTAACCAGAGCGGCAGCGCCATTCCCCTCTTGCAAGGGCTAGAAGTTGACTATCCCGAAATGGCCCCCTACATTCTCCTGGCGTTGGTTCAGGCTCAGCGGGCGGCCAGCCAGCCCGACGCGGCCCAGCAAACCCAACAGCGGCTACTCAGCGATTATGGGGAAGATCCGGCCATTGCTCCCCTACTCTACGAACTGGGGCAACAGGATCCTAGCCATTGGGATACCCTACTTCAGCGCTTTCCCGACCATCCTAAGGCGGTGGAGGTGGCCCACCAGCGCCTCAGTGAGGATCCTCACCGGGCCGATGCCCTACCGCTGTTGATGGTGATGGCTAAGGCTGGATTGCACCACCCCAGTGCTGGCGATGCCCTGTTGCGGCTCCAAAAGGAGTTTGCCAATCAGCTTCAGCCCCAAGACTGGCAGACCGTTGGCTTCGGCTTTTGGCGGCGGGATGTGTACACGGAAGCTGGCCCCGCCTATGCCAAAGCTCCGGCCTCGCCCCGCAACCTGTATCGAGCGGCACGGGGGCTGCAAATTGGCAACCAGCGGGAGCGGGCGATCGCCTGTTCAACCAGCTTGACCAGCAGTTTCCCGATGCTCCCGAAACCGCCACAGGCTTGCTGCGGCTAACCCTCAGCCTACCTGATGACCAGGCTCTGGGTGTGCTGGATCAGGTGGTTAACCGCTTCCCTGACCGGGCCGGGGAGGCCATGCTGATGAAAGCGGAACGGCTCGACAAGCTCAATAGTGCCGACTCGGCCCAGGCCACCCGCGAAATGGTTTTGAAACCTACGGCGACTCCGACGCGGCGCGGAAATTCGCTTAAACAACGCCCGCAATGCCGCTGAGCAAGGCGACTTGACGATGGCGGTGAGCTGGAGCCGCGACGTGCTCAAGTACAGCCCCGACAGTGACCTGGCGGCTGAGGCTGGCTTTTGGGCTGGGCAGTGGGCACGCCAGCAGGGCCAGTCTGATGTGGCCAAGTCGGTGCTAGAGCAGGTAATTGGCACGCATCCAGAGTCGTACTATGCCTGGCGGGCCGCTGTGGCTCTGGGTTGGGAGGTGGGGGATTTCAAGACGGTGCGGTCTAAGGTGCCCAAGGTGGATCCGCTGAGCCGTCGCACCCCTTTGCCGGTAGGTTCAGATACCCTGCAAGAGCTCTACCTGCTGGGGCAAAATCAAGCGGCCTGGGAGCGCTGGCAAACGGAATTTGTCAACCGCCAGGATCCCTCGGTGGAGGAGCGCTTTGTGGATGGCCTGATGCGCCAGGGCAGCGGCGACTATCTAGACGGCATCTACCAGGTCGATAGCCTGTCTGACCTAGATGATCCGCAAGAGGTGGCGGCCTACGCTAAGCTCAAGCAGCGGCCCGACTACTGGCACGGCATCTACCCCTTTCCCTATGCTGACCTGGTGTTGGATTGGTCGGCCCAACGGCAGTTAAATCCTCTGTTGGTGGTGGCGCTAATTCGCCAGGAGTCGCGCTTTATGCCTGCAATTCAGTCGGGGGTGGGGGCGACGGGCTTGATGCAGGTAATGCCCGACACCGCCAAGTGGATCAAAGACAAAGCCGGACTAGACACCTACGACCTCACCAATCCCCACGACAGCATCAAGCTGGGCACCTGGTATTTGGACTACACCCACTCCGAGTACGACAACCATTCTCTGTTTGCGGTGGCTAGCTACAATGCTGGCCCTGGCAATGTGGCTAAATGGATTAGCAAAGGCGGCTATCGCGATGCCGATGACTTTGCCGAGAAAATTCCCTTCCCTGAAACCAAGGGCTATATTCGCTCGGTGTTTGGCGGCTACTGGAACTACCTGCGCCTTTATGACCCCACCATTGCCGAACAGGTAGAACGGCTGCAAAAAAAGTTCTAAATCTACGGAAATCCTGACTATGACCGCTGAAACAAATCTGGCATTAGTCTCGTTGTACGACACAGATTATCAGCTTTGGCTAGATCAGACCGTGGCGCAATTACGATTGCAGGATTTCGCCACCATTGATTTAGAAAACCTAATTGAGGAACTGGAGAGTTTGGGCAAACGCGACAGGCGAGCTGTAGCTAGCTATCTACTGCAACTGTGCGAACATCTGCTGAAAATTAAGTATTGGGACAGTGAACGCGATCGTTGCTTTAGAGGATGGGATCGAGAAATTGCTAGCTTTCGCCTACAAATTCAAGCTATCCTCACGGACAGCCCTAGCCTCAGACGTTATCTCAATGAAATTTTTGAGCATCAGTATACCGAAGCTAGGCAGCTATTTCTAAAAAGCAGTGGAGTAACTGCACATTTGATTCCAGACGAGCCTTGTTTTAGCCTCGAACAAGTTTTGGCCAAAGACTGGCTACCCTGATTGACGGCCAAAAACGTTAATGCCCAGCGGTTCAAACCAGGGCTACACAACCCAATCTGCCTTCTTACTTCTGCCTTTCAGCACTACCAGGGTTAGGCTCCAAATCGGTTGGTGGGCAGCCCCGCTACAGGCGTTTCAATGGTGAATAAATCCCCAGCGGAGAAGCCCTTTTGAATCTCCTGCTGGCTGAGGCCCACGGAGGCGGTGGTAACGTAGAGGGTTTTGTACTCTGGGCCGCCAAAGGTGGGGCAGGTGGGGCGCTGCACCGGTAGCGGTACCCGACCCAGGGCTTCTCCGCTGGGGCTAAAGCAGGCGACACACCAGCCATCCCAGAGTGCTGTCCAGAGGTTGCCAGCCTGGTCAACGGTGAGGCCATCGGGTTCCACGGGCTCGTCGCCCAGGTCAATGGCAATGCGGCGATCGCCAATCTCCCCCGTGGCCCCATCAAAGGCGTAGGCGTAGATTTTGCGCTCTGGCGAATCAGTCAGGTAGAAGGTGCCTCCATCGGGACTCCAGCCCAGCCCATTAGAGATGGTCAGCCCGGTTTCATGGTGC
>JAAUUR010000186.1 GCA_012031045.1 Leptolyngbyaceae cyanobacterium SM2_5_2 | reverse complement strand
CTCAGCCGAACAACCAGTGGAGTGATGGAAGGGATCAACAACAAACTGAAGCTCATCAAGCGGCAAGCCTATGGGTTTACTAACTTTGAAAATTTCCGAGCCCGCCTGTTAGCTTCTTTTTCTCATTGGCTATACTTATCACTGCGAAGTCAGAAGAGCCGCCAGGCTAGCTCACGGCCAGCTTATGGGCACACACTATCTGAAAATCCAGAATCCAGAATCTAGAATCCAGGAGTCAGAATCCAGCAGTTCCGACTCTCCTGACTCCTGACTCCTCTCTTCGTCAGGGAGCCAGGAATACAAAACCTATCCTAACTGCACGATCTGTAGCCTGGACGTAGAGAGTCGATCCATCCAGCTGGCCAAAAATTCGTGGTTGGCAGCTTGTTCGGTTGGGGTTTGGGTATCGGCGGCGTAGGGTAGTAGCCCTTGTAGCGCCGCGCTAGTGACACAAAACATGGACTTTTGAAAACTCTGGCAAATTTTCACCCGCACATCGTCGAGTCCCCGCCCGTGGGCTAGGTAAAAATCGGTCAGATAGTCGGGCAGAAAGTGGCGCATATCTTGCATCAGCAGCGTTGGAGGAATGCCCGCACCGCCTACCGGTAGAGGATCGGCGTAGAGGGCACCATACTCAAATCGGCCCTGCTCAAAGGGAATTTGGCCTGCCTGGGCATTGTAGGAAACGGTGCCCAAAAACGGCGTTCCTCGAAAGAACACCGCCTCTACGTAGGGCACTGCCACATCCATTAAAAAAGTCAGCCCCGCTGAGGCGGGTAGCAGGTCGTAGGCCGCGCCATCAATGGTGACGGTGTAAGTAATAGGGTGACTCGCTGCTGCCACCAATCCCGCTTTAATGTGGGCCACAACTTCTGGAATGGTGGTGATTTGGCCCTGGTCGTAGCCGTCAGAGAGGTCAATGAACAGGTCGCTCATAATTCGCCAGAACTGGCCCAGGGCGCTGTAGTAGGCTAATTGGCGAATTTGCTCTGGTAAAAACTCCGGGAAAAATCCATTCAGCCCGCGCACCAGGGGATTTTTCTTGGTTTTAGCTGCGGCAGCGGCACGGCAGCGGTCTAAAAAGTCAGAGGAGTCCAAATACTCATCTAACCTACCGCCACCGTGCCAGAGCATGGCTTTCATGCAGTATTCGGCGTACTCAAAGTTGATGCGATCGTGCCACCAATGGTGCAACAGCTTGGCTAGGGAAACCTCGCCATTGAAGTACTTAAAGAAGGGAAACAGCACCAAAAATTGGTGGTCAGCAATGTAAATCAGGTTACGGGAGTAGGCGTCTAGCACGACTCCGTAGCTTTTCAGAATGCCGACTACTTCCATCACGTTGGTATCCGAGTCGGGCAGCAGCGCCTCCGCCGACAACAACCGCTGGATAAACGGCTCTAGGGGATGCACTACTGAACTGGCAGGTTTGGGTAGCGTGTTGGTCATGGCTGCAGGGTATCGATGGAGGTATCGGCAATGATGGATTCAGGCAGGGGAGCATAGCGCAGGGTGCGGGCCTGGACAAAGCCCTGGTACGGTTCGTGCAGAGCTAGGGTGGTATGTTCACTCCAGCGGGCCATCCAGTTAGGCTGCAGGCCAAAGGCTACAATTAGCAGGGCTAGGGCCAGAGCTGGCAGGCGATCACGCCACTGCACACGGGGCAAATCCACATCTAGTTGGGGAGTGGCCGCAGGCGAAGCAATGGCCAACCGGCCAAAAGAAAGCCCGGTTCACCAACAGCAAAAAGTACACGGCTGTTAGCCCCGACCCTACCATGCACAGTAGGGTTTGCACCGGGAAAATCAAAAAGCTGCCGCGAAACACCAGAAATTCAGAAATAAAGCCCACCATGCCAGGAATTCCGGCGCTGGCCATCACCCCTAAAATCATCAGGGATCCCACAAAGGGCAGACCTCGCTCTGGGTTCAACAGCCCTCGCAGTACGGCCAGGTCGCGGGTGCCCGTTGTGTGGTAAACCACTCCCACTAGCAAAAACAGCAGCGCCGAAATCAGCCCGTGGCTGACCATCTGAAACACTGTACCAACAATGCTGAGGGGCGTAGAGGCGGCGGCGGCCAGCAGCACATAGCCCATGTGGCCGATGGAACTGTAGGCCACCATTTTCTTCATATCCAACTGGGCGATCGCGGCTAGGGATCCGTAGAGCACACTAATGGCTGCCCAGGTTGCCAGCCATGGGGCTAGGGCCATCCAGGCTTCGGGAAACAGACCCAGACCAAAACGCACCAGTCCATAGGTACCCAGCTTTAGCAATACCCCGGCCAGCAGCACCGACACGGGCGTAGAGGCTTCTACGTGGGCATCGGGCAGCCAAGTGTGGAAGGGCACCAGCGGTACCTTAATGCCAAAGCCGATTAACAACGCCACCAGCAGCACCACTTGCTGCATCAAGGGTAAGGCCGTGGCTAAGCGACTGTCGTAGTCAAAGCTGGTGTTACCGGACAGCCACACCAGCCCCAGAAACGCCCCCAAAATGAGCACCCCAGACAGCGCCGTGTAGATTAAAAACTTGGTAGCGGCATAGCCCCGCCGCGGCCCGCCCCAAATGGCAATCAACAGATAGAGGGGAATCAGCTCTAGCTCGTAGAAAATAAAAAACAGCAACAGGTTAGCCGACAAAAACGCCCCTGCCACGGCACTGTTGATTAGCAACAGCAGCACATAGTACAGCCGACTGCGATGCAGATGAGGGTCGCTAATGTAAATGGCCACCAGACCCAGCAAACTATTGACTACTAGCAGCGGCAACGATAGCCCATCCAACCCCAGGCGATAGCTCAGACCCAGGGGCTCCACCCAGGGCAGTAGCTCCTCAAACTGCAAGCCTGGCGTTGTCAGGTTGAATTGGGTGGCTAGCCCCACCACCCAGGCCAGGGATAACCCTAATGTCAGGCCGCTGATGACCTTAGCCGTGGCCGAGGATAACTGACCTGGCCAGAGGCTTACGGCCAAGGCACCCAGCAGGGGAATTAAAATCAGTACGCTTAGCATAGATAGTGGCTACCAGAGGGTCCAGGTCATGAATAGGCCAAGCAAGCTCACGCCAATCATGATAGTGAGCAAATAAAGCTGAGACTGGCCCGAAATGCTGTACTTCAGGCTTTCTCCTCCCAGCAGCGAGGCCAAGCCCACGGCGTTGACCAAGCCGTCTACCACGTAGCGATCAAACCAGTTGCTGAAGCGAGACAGGGTTCCCACAGCCGCCACTACGGTTTTGTTGTACAGTCGCTCGGTGTAGAAATCGTAGGCCAGCAGGTCTTGGGCAATGCGGATGGGGCGGTTTAAGGTGCGCGCCAGAGATTTAGAGAGAGGAATAGTGGCCCCAACGGCCATACCCGCCAGGCCAAAGACCAGCATCAGGGCCGTCATCGGCAGATTGAGGTAGCGCCAGGGCGGCAGCAGCGACAGACGTGCCATCATCACCGGCACCAGCAGCGTAACGATGATCAGGCTAACCATTGGCACCGCCATTGGCCAGGGCACTTCTGGAGCCCGGCGGGTTTTGGGTTGGGGCTGGCCTAGAAAGATCAGGCGAAAAACCCGCGTCAGGTTAAGGGCCGTCAAGCCATTTACCAGCAAAAAGACCAAGGCCAGCAACGGCGTATCCTGACTGAGGAAATCAACCCCCATACGCAACCCCCAGAAGCATCCCAGAGGCAACACCCCGACTAAGCCCAGCGCACCCACTACATAGGCCAGGGTGGTGGCTGGCATTTTGGCCCACAGGCCACCCATTTCCGTCAGGTTTTGGCTGGTGGTGGTGGTAATAATGGCGCCTACGCTCATAAACATGAGGGCTTTGGCAATGGCGTGGGTAAACAACAAGGTTAACGCCACCCCAGGCCATTGGGCACCAACGGCAATAAACACCAGCCCCAGATAGGCGCTAGTGGAGTAAGAAAGGGTTCGCTTCAGGTCAATTTGAGCGATGGCCACTAGCGACCCGCCCACCGCCGTAATGCCGCCCAGGGCAATTAAAACCGCCAGGGTCGTAGGAGAAATCACCACAATGGGCTGGAGCCGAATCAGCACGTAGGCCCCACAGGTAACCACCGCTGAGTTACGTAAGATCGAAGCAGGATTTGGCCCTTCCATTGCCTCATCCAACCACAGGTGGAGGGGAAATTGGGCACACTTACCAATTGGCCCCGCAATTAGCGCCAGCCCCAAAAGCGTCCCCGTTAGCGGCGAAAGGGTTTCGGTTTTAACCCATTCGTAGAGATCGTTGAAGTTAAGGCTGCCCGCCAAGGCCGCCAGGGCAATTACCCCCATGAGCAGCAGCACATCGCCAATGCGCTTCGTTAAGAAAGCATCGCGGGCGGCGGTTACCACCAGGGGCTGAGCATACCAAAAGCCCACCAGCAGGTAGGTTGAGAGAGTCAGCATCTCCAGCAGCGAGTAGGAGAGAAACAGTGACCCACTCAGCACCAGACCGCTCATAGCCCCCTCAAACACTCCCATCAGGGAGTAGAAACGAGCCAAGGCCCAATCTTTTTCGAGGTAGCCCAGGGCAAAAATCTGCGCTAGTAGGCTCAGGCCCGTAATCATTTCCAGGGCACCGAGATTGAGCACCGAAATGTCTAAAGCCAGCTCCAAATGCAGATCAGCAAAGTTAAACCAGGGCCACAGCAACTCCTGAGAACCCTGGTTCCAAATGCCGCGAAACACTAGTAAGCCGTGGCTCAAGGCCACCAGGGTCATGGCGATATTGAGGTAGGCCGCTGGTCGAGGCCCCGTCCGCCGAATTAGCCCCGCCGACCAGGGCAGAGACAGAATTGCCCCCAATAGCCCGTAGATTGGTAGCAGCCAACTCGTCTCCACCAGAAACTGGATCATTCACCGTTACCTAAAGCAATCTAAATAGCTCACCTGGATCTGGACTGGGTACATAAAAAGCTGCATCTGCTATGCAGATCCAGCCTTAGCGACTCCTCATCCCGACTAGCCGAACCCCCTAGAACCGTTTTTCCGCGATTCTAGTTATTTCTCATCGTCTATCTTACCTGTTCGCCCGAGCCGCTCTTTGGCCTGGGCCATGAGTCTTTACATCAGTAAACCTATCAATTAATGACATCAAAAAAAGCTTTGCAACATAAGCTTTAATAATACTCAACATTAGCAACAATCATTAGGGCTTATATTGCAAAAGTGTCTATAGACACCTATGCTTATTTTGTATCGAAAAAACATTGGTCATCATTACTTTTATCACTTCAGGGAAATCCCGGTTTTTTACTATTTCGGGAAGCTTTTTTAGCGCCGGTTAATAGCTAAGTAAACGCTTCATGGGGTGATTTTAGACTGGCCTAATTCACAAGGAGATTACGACGATGCCAATTGCTGTTGGGATGATTGAAACCCTGGGTTTTCCGGCTGTGGTAGAAGCCGCAGACGCGATGGTTAAAGCCGCTCGGGTAACCCTGGTAGGTTACGAAAAAATTGGGAGTGGCCGCGTCACCGTAATTGTGCGGGGTGATGTATCCGAGGTACAGGCCTCTGTTTCAGCTGGTATTGAATCTGCCAAGCGTGTCAATGGCGGGGAAGTGCTCTCTACTCATATCATTGCCCGGCCTCACGAAAACTTGGAGTTTGTCCTGCCGATTCGCTACACCGAGGCGGTTGAACAGTTCCGTACCTAGCCCTGGGGTGTGATCACCGGGGTGTGCTCATTGATCGAGCCGCACATCTGGCTAGATCAAGGGCTCCACGCCAAGTTATAGGGCACAGCGCTGGCATTACGTTTGGCAGCGTCATTAAAAAAACAGTACAAGCTTAAGGAAGGGCTTACAAGCATGGCAATTGCAGTCGGCATGGTGGAAACGTTGGGCTTCCCGGCAGTGGTAGAAGCTGCAGACGCAATGGTGAAGGCCGCCCGCGTCACCCTGGTAGGTTACGAGAAAATTGGTAGCGGTCGGGTCACCGTGATTGTGCGGGGTGATGTATCTGAGGTTCAGGCTTCGGTGGCCGCTGGCGTTGAAAATGTGAAGCGGGTGAATGGCGGCCAGGTGCTCTCCACTCACATTATTGCCCGCCCCCACGAAAACCTAGAATTTGTGCTGCCGATTCGCTATACCGAAGCGGTTGAACAGTTTAGAGAAAGCGTCAGCGGTATTCGCCCCTACGGCAGATAGGCTGACTCATGCTTTTGGCTAAGGTTCGTGGCACCGTTGTAAGTACCTGTAAAGAGCCCAGTCTCAGTGGTGTCAAGTTTTTGCTGGTGCAGCTAATCAGCGAAAGTGGGGACTTGCTGCCTGACTACGCCGTGGCGGCGGATGTGGTTGGGGCTGGTTCTGGCGAGTGGGTGCTGATTACCCAGGGTAGCGGAGCCCGTCAGCATCCTGGCTATGAAGGACGTCCGGTGGATGCCGCCGTGATAGCCATTGTTGATACCGTCAGCTTAGATAGCGGGGCCCTTTACAACAAGCGTCACGATTTTAGTTAAGAGTTGTGGCGCTAGGTTGGGGGTTGGCTGGGGATCGGGTTGGGAAGGCCGAAACCAGGAACGTGACTTTTGGCTTAAGCCCTATCCCATGGCCTTTAGCCTGGATAGTCTGACCCATGGGCGTGGCTGGCGAAGAGCCAATTTCTTTGGAGAACTCAGGTAATGACGATCAGCACATCAGCGGCGTCCCCTATCTCAGGTCTGGAGTCTGGGATAGGTTATGGCACCGCCGCCGATCGGGTTCATCCGCTGGCCCGGGTGTCTGGCTCTGTGCAGTTGCAGGGCGATGTAGCTATCGCCCAGGGTGCTACTGTGCAGGCCGAGGGCAATTGCCTGGTTGGGGCCGGTAGCCTGCTCCAGGAAGGGGCCTCAATCTATGCCCTTACCCCCGGTAAAGTCCTAGGGGATGATCGGCAACCCTACACTGTTTGGGTTGGGGAGCGGGTTACGCTCACCTATAAGGTTTTGGTGCAGGGGCCAGCCTATCTGGGCAGCAATTCTTTTATAGGGTTTCGGTCTACTATTTTTAATGCTCGCCTGGGCCAGGGCTGTGTTGTGATGATGCACGCTCTGATCCAAGATGTGGATGTCCCAGCGGGCAAGCTGGTGCCTTCGGGTTCAATCATCACTCGCCAGGCGCAAGCCGATGCCCTGCCCGATGTAACCCCTGCCGATCTGGCCCTGGTCAGAGAAATTATGGGCCATGGCCATTTACCGACTTCGTTAACTGATTCGCTCTCTCAGTCTCCTTCCCGCCCAGAATTACACGAACGCGATGGATTAGGCACTATGCAATCTCAACTTACCCCCGACATCGTGCAGCAGGTGCGCCAGTATTTGGCTCAAGGCCTGCGCATTGGTACTGAATATGCTGACTTGCGGCGCTATCGCAGCGGCGTTTGGCAAACTTGTAGCCCCATTCAATCTAGCCGTGAACCAGAGGCTCTGGCGGCTTTAGAAGCCTGCTTGAGTGAACATGCAGGTGAATACGTGCGTATGTTTGGCATTGATCCCAGAGCCAAGCAGCGAGTAGCGCCAGTTACTATCCAGCGGCCCGACGGCAAGCCGATGGAACTAAATGGGAGACTTTCGGCGGTTACACCGGTGCCCAGTCAGGCTTACCAGCCCACTGGGCCGATGGCGACCACGGGTACGCTGGCCCCAGAAATCGTGCAGCAGGTGCGCCAGTACCTCAGCCAGGGCTATCGCATTGGTACTGAACATGCCGACTCGCGGCGCTATCGCAGCGGCGTCTGGCAAACCTGTAGCCCCATTGTGTCTAACCGTGAGGGAGAGGTACTGGCGGCTTTGGAGGGTTGTCTGGTTGAGCATGCTGGAGAATATATCCGGATGTTTGGTATTGATTCGAGAGCTAATCAGCGGATTGCCTCTGTGACCATTCAGCGGCCCGATGGTGAACCCCGTTTCAGTCAGTCCGGCAGCCGTACCCATTAGCGATGGCTTTGGGGGTGGGTCGGTACCAATCAACCGGCCTAACGGTGCTGTTCCTAGCCTTCAGGGTGACCTGGCTCAGCAGGTGCGGCAGTTAATCAACCAGGGCTACCACATTGGCATTGAGCACGCTGACTTGCGCCGCTACCGTAGCAATGTGTGGCAGACCTGCACGCCCGTTAGTGCGACCCGTGAAGGCGATGCCATGGCGGCGATCTCCGCCTGCATCGCCGAGCATCCTGGCGAATACGTACGCATTTTTGGTATTGATCCAAAGGCCAAACGTCGCGCGGCCGCTATTACCGTCCAGCGCCCCGATGGATCTGGCCCAACGTCTCAACCGGTTGCCCCGTTACGGCTGCTACGGCCCCGGCCCCGGCAGCGGCCATTCACAACGGATCGGCCAGCGGACAACCCCTGTCTCCTGAGCTGGTTCAACAGGTTAACCAACTGATGAACCAGGGCTATCGCCTCAGTCTGGAGCATGCCGACCAGCGTCGCTATCGCAGCGGGGCCTGGCAAACCGGTTCCCCGCTGGAGGGTAGCCGGGTCTCCGATATTCTGGCTGCGCTGGAAGGGCAATTGCAGGCTCATCGAGGCGAATACGTGCGCCTAGTGGGGATTGATCCAAGGGCAAAACGGCGGGTTTTAGAAGCTACCATTCAGCGCCCATAGCGTGGCTATCAAAACACTATGACGGAGCCCGTTCAGGTTACATCTAACCCTGGTAGCCACGGCCTCGATAGTGCTAGTGATCCGGGACAAGTCGTAGTTGCCCCCGGCGTTGCCCAGGCCAATAACGTGATCCTGGGGGCCGCCCGCGGCTGTCGGCTGGTCATTTCGCCGGGGGTATGTTTGGGCTGCGATGTCATTGTCCAAGCCGCACGGGGAGACTTGGTGATTGAGCCGGGGGCTATTTTGGGGAGCGGTGTTTTGGTGGTAGGTCGGGGGCTGCATTGGTCAGCACGCCTGCATTGGATCAAACAGCACGCTGATTGATCCAAATCTCAAAGCAGGTGAGGTCGTTCCTCCCAATTCTCTGATGGGTGATCCCAGCCAGATGGACGAACCGGAGCCTTTCCCGCCTTCAGGTCGCGATCACCATCAGGAGGAGCCTCCCCTCCCTCCCTCGCTGGGCACCTGCGTCTATGGTCAGAAGCAGGTGCAGCAGCTTTTAGACACCCTTTTTCCCCATCGGCAGTCATTAAATGGCGTGGCTTCCGAAAACAAGCCTTAGAATGGAGTAGCGGATATTCTTCTTCCCAAAGCGCCCTATGCAAGTTAATGGTAAATTAGCCTCCAAGCAAGAGCTAAAGCTGGCCTCCAAGCCACAACAGCTAACCCTGGCTACTCCTAAATCCAGCCAGCCGGAGGTGCGGCGGTTCGATAAATACCGCGGAGCGGCCTTGGGAATGGTATCTACCGAAAGTTTTCCCGCCGTAGTAGGTACTGCCGATGCCATGCTGAAAGCGGCGGATGTATTTTTAGTCGGCTACGAAAAAACTGGCAGCGGGCACTGCACGGCCATTGTGCGGGGCGGCATTGCCGATGTTCGCATGGCGGTAGAGGCAGGGGTGCACACCGCCCAGAACTTTGGCCAGTACGTGTCGTCTACGCTAATTCCTCGCCC
>JAAUUR010000185.1 GCA_012031045.1 Leptolyngbyaceae cyanobacterium SM2_5_2 | reverse complement strand
ACATCCTTAAGGATTCCCAAATCACAGTTAAACTTTAACAATCTTCTTTCGTTCAGTTTTTTTGTCTTCAGTGTAACAGTAGGTAAAGCTGCCTTAATTCAACTCTAGGGGGGTATCTCTGTTTTCGGTAATTCCCCCCCTGCCCATCTTGCTCAAGGCCCCTAACCCATTAATCGGACTTATGGATTTTCCAAAGGTTCACCTTTGACTCTCGTTCGACCCTCCTTCGACCAACTGCTTCTCTGACTGGACATAAGCAAACCTGATAAAACGGGCAGGCAAGGCCCGGTAGCGCCATTGATAAACCGTACTTATCTAGCTTCGGGGAAATTTTCCTTCGTCTCTCCTATACCTTTCCTATACCTCTCCTATACCCAACCCACCTCCCTAGCTAGGCATCAGCAAACCTGATGAAATGAGGAGGAGCGAACGACATCAACCCCTCCCCCACTGCCAGCACTGACAAACAATCCAGGCGACAATCCTACAGTGTGAGTGACTGTGCCTCGGTTTCAATGAGCTTGGCGAGATCCTGCAAAAATGCCGCCGCATCTGCCCCGTAAATAATGCGGTGATCGCAAGTCAGGTTGACGCTCATCTGACGGCGAATGCCAAACAGTCCCGCCTCCGTAACCGCCACCTGCGGGCGCGACGCCCCGATCGCCAAAATTGACCCCTGACCCGGCGGCAAAATCGCATCAAAGCGATCCACCCCGAACATGCCCAAATTGGAAATAGTAAACGTCCCGCTGCTATACTCCTGGGGCTGCAACTGCTTCAGCCGCGCCCGCTCCACCAACTCCTTCCATGTCCGCGACAGCGAGTAAATATCCAGGCGATCGGCCTGCTGCAAACCGGCGTAACTCAAGCCTCCATCGGGCATGGCCACGGCAACCGCCACATTAATACTGCTGGGATAGACGATGCTATTCTCAGCGTAGCTGGCATTAACGCGGGGATGTTTCTGCAAGGTTACAGCTGCCGCCTTCGCCAACAGGGCCGTCATGGTCACGCCCTTAGATTTAATTTTTTGGTAAAGGGCATCCAGCCCATCCGTGGTTATCGTATAGCCCACCCGAAACACTGGAACCTGCAAGCTAGCCACCATGTTCCGTACCACCGCTTGCTGGAGGGTATTGAGGGGAACCCGTTCGCCCACCGGAGCTTGAGCCGGAGCGGCCACCGCTGGTTGAGGAGCCGCAGTTGGTACGGGAGCCGCCACCATTACCGGAGCCACCGCTGCTGCCAGGGGTTGAGACCGGAGCCTCTGAGACTCGACCCGCCGCCTTCTCCACATCTACCGCCACAATCCGCCCATAGGGGCCGCTCCCCTGCAACCCACTCAACTCCACCTTTAATTCCTTCGCCAGCTTTTTCGCCCTGGGAGACGCCACCGTCCGACCATTGCTGCGACTGGGCAATTCTGCGACTTCCGTCACTACCGTTGTTTCCGGGGGGGCTTCCACCGCCACTGTCGCCGCCGGCTGAGGCGTTCCAGCAGGTTGTTGCGCCAGGGGAATTTCTGCTTCCGTTTCTGCCAGCAAAGCGATCGCTGCGCCCACAGCCGCCTCCTGGCCCGCTTCTACCAAAATCGTCGCCAGATAGCCTTCATAAAAGGACTCTACATCCATATCGGCCTTGTCAGACTCGACAATCACCACCGTTTCTCCCTTCTCAACCTTGTCGCCAGGCGCTTTAACCCAGGAGACAATCTTGCCTTCGGTCATGGTTGAACTGAGGGCAGGCATGAAAACTTCGCGAATCATGTGGGTGACTTCCGCAACAGCGCTAAAACAACACGGCGGTCAACGGGTAGACTTTGACAGACCGACTATTTATTCTATCCCCAAGCGTATTCCCTACCGCAACAACTGATCAATCATCCGATTCGCCTGGGATTCGTAACTGCCGCCAAATAGCGTGAAATGATTGAGGATGTGATAGAGGTTGTAGAGAATTTTGCGCTTCGGGTAGCCGGCATCCAGGGGGTAGGCGGCCTGATACGCCTCATAAAAGGCCGCGGGGAAGCGGCCAAACAGTTCGGTCATGGCCATATCGACTTCGCGATCGCCAAAGTAGGTAGCGGGGTCTAAAATCACGGGCTCACCGCTCTGGGTCACAGCGGCGTTACCCGACCATAAATCGCCATGAACCAGGGCCGGCATGGGGTTGTGCCCAGCCAGAAGGTCAGGCAGCGCCATGAAAATTTCGTGCTGTCGCGGAAAGTGACCGCCTCGCCGGGCCGCCAGGCGGAACTGATGCCGCAGGCGATGCTCCCGGTAAAACTCCAGCCAGGTTTCTGTCCAGGGGTTGGGCTGGGGCGTGCTGCCAATCGTGTTGCTTTGGTGCCAGCCAAACCCACGCTCACTGTTGACCCGGTGCATGGCGGCCAACTGTTCGCCCATGCGGCTCCAGGCGGGGTCGCCACCGTAGCCCAGGTCTAGCCATTCCAGCACCAGGTAGGCGCTGCTGCCTACCGTGCCCCAGCAGATGGGCTTGGGCACCCGGATGGTCTGGCTATCGTACATCTCCTTCAGGCCCAGGGCTTCGGCCTCCAGCATGGCCACCCGCGAGGCTTGGTTAACCTTTAGGAAATAGGTCTGCTCTCCATCGCTAATTTGATACGCCTGGTTAATGCAGCCGCCGCCCACCGAGTGGTGTTGATGAATGACAAAAGCCTGCCCCGTTTGGGCGGTGATATGTTGGGCGATCGCAGTCCACATAACCAAACCCTAGACCATCTTTTATCCTACTAAGGAACTAGTGCGGCGGTCATTGGCTATCCGGTTGAATCACCACTAAACCGTATGCATCGTCCGATAGGTATTGCTGGGCCGCCACCTGCAAGTCGGCCTCATCAAGCTGCTGGATGCGGCTAGGGTAGGCGATGCCATCGTCAATGTTGCCGGTTAGGGTGTGATAGTAGCCGTAGAGGCCAGCCCGATCGCTGGGGGTTTCGTTGGCAAAGATGAAGCGGTTCGTAGCCTGGGTTTGCACCCGCCGCAGCTCTACCGGGCTAACGGGAGCCTGGGCAATGGTGCGAATATGCTCCAGGATAGCCGCTTCTACCGCAGGTAAATGCTCGGAATCTAGCCTGGCCGACACCATAAACACACCCTGGTAGGCCAGCGTCATATTGCTACAGCCGATGCTGCTCACTAACTTGCGGTCTTCGCGCAGATCTCGCACTAAGCGCGAGGTTCGCCCCCGCCCCAGCACCGATGCCAGAATATCAAGGGCATAGGTATCGGGCAAATCCACAATGCCGGGAACCCGCCAGAGCATCGACAGCCTGGCCTGGGTCAGGGTTAAGTCACTATGGGTGGCCCGCCTGACAGTTTGAAAGGGTGGCTCCAGGTCAAAGTCAACGAACGGTTTGAACTGCTCAATCCTGGGACGGCTCTGATACCCCCGCTGGGCAGTGGTTTGGTCAAAGCCCTCGGCCACAATGGCGACCAGCTCTTCGACGGGCAAATTGCCCACCACCACCGCTGTGATGCTCTGGGGCTGGTACCAGGTGTGATGGAAGTCTCGCATTTGCTCAGGGCTAAGGGCGGCAATCACCTCAGAAGTCCCCAAAACTGGGCGACGGTAGGGCAACCGCTCAAAGGCCATTTCCATAGAGCGGGCATAGGTGCGGCGACGTGGGTTGTCGTCGGCACGGCGGATTTCCTCTAAAATCACCGGGCGTTCGCGTTCAAAGTCTGCATCGCTAAGACGGGGATTGAGCACCATTTGAATTTGCAGCGGGGCTAAGGCGGCAAAATCCTGGGGCGCTGTGGTGATGTAGTACTTGGTGTAGTCCTGGCTGGTAGCGGCGTTGGTGACGGCACCCCGTTCTTCAACCAGGCGCTCAAACTCACCACAGGGCAGCTCATGGGTGCCTTTGAAAAGCATGTGCTCTAAAAAATGAGCCATGCCGTTGATGCCATCGCTCTCAATGGCTGAGCCCACCCGTAGCCAGAGGCTGAGGTTAACAACTTCTAATGGCATTTGCTCAGCAATGATAGTCAGCCCATTGGTCAGACGGCGAATAGTCGGAGATACCAGACGGTGAGAGAGATCAGCGGTAGCTGAGAGCAAAGCCATAGGGTTTAGGGGAGGGAGAGTACAAACACTCCAACTATCTTAACGACTTGTCCGGGGGGCTGTCTGGGGCGATCGCTACATCCCTGTGATCGGCAAACCCGGAGGCTGGGCACGGACAGGGGAAGAGTTGTGACTGCGGCCAGGCCTGCCCCAGCGCCTTAACAGCGCCGTTGGCGGTGGGGGCTAAAGTCAATGGCCCATAATCAAGAAAGTGATGTAAATTTCGGGTAGGTGGACTATTTTGGGGAATATATCCATGAGCACCTGGATTAAGGAAACTGATATTGCCATTTACTTAATGAAGGGAGGCTACTGGATTTCTCGCATTACCAAATATCCATCCAAAACCAACCCCCAGGAAAAGGTCGTTAATATCAGCAGCCTCAAGACCTGGTTCACCCGCGAAGATTATCCCCGCGCCATGACCGTGTCGATTGGCACTGGCGAACCAGAACCCCAGCCCATGCCCCCGCCGCCGCCCCGTTGCACCGCCCCCACCCCGAACGGGAAGTGGCCGCATCAACCCTAAGGGGTTGCATATTGTTAAAGTGTTCGAGGGGCTGAGCACCCGCGCTTACCCCGACCCTGGCACCGGTGGAGAGCCCTGGACGATTGGCTATGGCCACACCACAGCGGCTGGCCCGCCCCGAGTGTATCCTGGGCTCACCATTACCGCCGCCCAGGCTGAAGAAATCCTCAAGCGTGACCTGAACGTCTTTGAGAGGGCGGTGGCTAACGCAGTTACCCGCCCTCCCACCAGCGACCAGTTTGCGGCCATGGTATCTTTTACGTTCAACGTTGGCTCTGGCAACTTCCGGTCATCCACCTTGCTGAAAAAACACAATGCTGGGGATTTTGCCAGGGCCGCTAATGAATTTCAAAAGTGGGTTTATGCCAACGGCAAGGTGCTGCAGGGGCTGGTGCGTCGCCGCAAAGCTGAGCGGGCTCTGTACCTGAGTCAAAACTATCAGCAGTTCCTCTAAGCAACGCTATTTTCCTTAAACTACGCGGTCTGGCTTCAGCCAGAAATAATCGTTTAAATTTTGGTAAGGCTGGTACGCTAGGGTAAGCTTTGGCCACTTTGGGTTTACCTGCCATTGCTATGGCGCAACAACCGACATTCTTACACAAGTGGGGCGGGCCAATTGGCCTGTGTCTAACGCTGTTTATGCTGTCTTACACCATTGGGGTGGTGCAGCCGATTATGCCCCCTATGGTGCAAGAGTTTAACTCCAGTGTGGGGTTTGTGCAGTCTGCCCTGGTGCTGATGTCGTTGGTGACGGCCTCCTTTACGCCCACGGCAGAAAACCTCAGCCGTCGTCTGGGCCGCATCTGGATGTTTGGGCTGGCGTTAGGCCTGTTTGCCCTGGGGCTAGCGACTGTTGTCTTCAGCCCTGATATGGGCGTCTTTACCCTGGGTTTAGCCGGGTTGATGGGGTTAGCGTCAACCATCCTGGTTAGTACGCCAGTCGCCCTGATGGACTCGTTTTACCATGACGAGGTTACTAAAAAGTACGCCCTGCTGGCCCTGACTATTGCCGGAGTGCTGGGCGCCCTGGTGGGGTCAATCACCGGCGGGGTAATGGCCTTTGAGCTCAGCTGGCGCTGGGCCTTTGCCCTGGAGTTTGCCCTACTACCGATTATCTGGCTACTGGTCAGGCGGATTCAAACCCCCTATCCCCCAGGCGATGCAGCCCATTGACTGGGTAGCCGGATTGCTGGCCCTAGGTGGGTTTGGGTTTACCCTAGTGGGGTTCAGCCTGGCCGCTGAGCTGGGCTGGTGGGTACCCAAGGGCGACCCGCAATCCCTTGACTTTAGGCTGGCTCCCTTTGGTATTTCTATTGTGCCGGTGCTAATTGCCAGCGGGCTGATTTGCCTGGGGCTCCTAGCGTTTTGGGAACGCCAGCGCCAACGCGAAGGGCAATCCTCCCTACTGCGGATGGGGGTTTTCAACCGCAGAATCTACACCCTGGGTCTGACCATTGGCACCCTTCATACCATGCTCAATGTAGGTACCCAGTTCAACCTGTTTCAGTTTATTCCGGCGGTGGTGGGGCTGAATCCAATCCAGACGGCGATCGCGGTAATGCCCTTTACCATTACTCAACTGGTGGTGTTAATTCGGCTGGCCAAGCGACGGCCCCAAATGCCCCATCGTCTGCTGCTTCAGGTGGGTTTGGGGGTAAAGGCCTTCGGCATTTTTATGCTGTTTCTGGCCATTACGCCTAGCCTTACCGGCCTCTCACTCATGCCCTCTTTAATCGTCATGGGGGCGGGCACGGGGCTCTTTGCCACCTACATTACCTCCCTCACCTTTGACGATACCCACGATGATGAAAAGCCGAAGCTAGAGGGGTATATCGCCCCTTTCAAAACCTGGGCGCCTCCCTGGGTCGGGGCATTCTCGGTACTGTGCTGGTGGGCCTGGCCTCGGTAAAAATTGTGGATGGCATTATCACAGAACTGGGACAATCGGTTCCAACGGAGGTACGGCGACGGGCCATTCAAGATTTACAGGTGGCCATTCAAACCCTCCGCCGCAGCGAACGGCGAGCCATTTTTGATGGCCTGCCCGCCAGCATTCAGCCTGCCCTGGATGGCATTCTGCAAACCGCTGCCATAGAAGCGATGAAAGAAACGCTGTTAATTGCCCTGGGGCTTTGCCTCATCTGCCTGGGCCTCTCGTGCTTGCTGCCCAAACGGGCGAAAAGCTGGAAGCACCCATCGAATAACGTCAGCTCTCAGCAAGTAATGGCTGAAATTCGGGGGCTGAAGCAGGCCGTCGGGCAGTTCAACCAAACGTTTGATCATCACCAAAAGTCTACTCAATGGTTGGTGCAATTAGCGTTTAGCCTAATTGCCGCCGCAACGGTGACGGTAACTGTGTTAACCGTGGTGGGCAAGTCAATCAGTTTGGTGCATTGGCAAGGCAGGCTATGGTCAACCCAGCAGGCAGCAGGCAGAAAAAGCGCGGCCTTGCCTGTGAGATTGCCCATAAGCATTCGTTTGAACTCATAATGGGGCATCCCCCACTCAATCATCCGGCTGTGGAGCAAATTACAATTACGGTCAAACTTTTTGCGATTTACCAAGAAGCCTACGGGCAGCCAGAACTCCAGTGGACGTTTCCGGCCCATACCCCAATAGAGGAGGTGCTAAATCGGGTTCTAGTAGAGCATCCTCATTTAGAGCCGTGGCGCGAGCGCACCCGGCTAGGACTCAATCTACAGTTCGTCAGTCCCGATACTCTCCTTGAAGATGGTGACGAAGTGGTCTTAATTCCACCTGTGAGCGGCGGCTGAGTAGTACGGCAGCCTGTGTTGAGACCGCGTAAACGCAGCTTAAACAACGAGTTGTGACAAGAGAGCATTGACCCAGTAGCGATCCACAGCACCCTGTAGGCGGGCCTGTTGGTGTTGAAAATCTGGTTTGGTTAGGGATGGCTGCCACTGGGCAACCAGGCGATCTACCCGGTCAAGTAAAAAGGCTGAGTAAAGGTTCGTGGACGGCCTGGCGAAGAATTTCCCCTAACCGCCGAGAGGCTGGTTGATCGAGAGTTGGGCGCAGGGCAAGTTGATAGTATTCGTAAACAATAGCCTCATAGCCTTGAGCCAGGTTGAGCCAATCGTCGGCATCTGACATGGTACTTTTCTCCTCAACAACAAACTAGCCATCCAAATTGGAGTTGTAACTCAGATTTAGAAGACTGGGCATGGCAAAGCCAACCATCCGCCGATAAAGCCAAGGTCAGCCTGCTGTTGCAGTCCTTTTGATTAGACTACTGAAGCCTTAGTGCATTGTTCAAGGGTACTGTGACAGCGCATTGGTCAAGGCTTTGTATGGAAAACCGCCCCAAGATAAAGAAACTGTAAACGGCGGGGGTAGTGGGTCAACCTAAACAGTCACCAGCGTTTTTAACAGGCTCTCAAACAGAGCTAGACCATCAACGCCACCCAGGATAAGGTCGGCGGCGCGTTCGGGGTGGGGCATAAGGCCCAGTACATTCCCCTGGCGATTGCAGATACCGGCAATATTATGGAGCGAACCATTGGGGTTGTGAGGGGCATCAACGGTGCCATTAGGGGCGCAGTAGCGGAACACAACCTGGCCGCAGGCTTCCAGGTCAGCCAGGGTGGTCTCGTCGGCATAGTAGCAACCTTCGCCGTGGGCAACGGGCAAGGTAATCACCTGGTCAGCGGTATACGCCCTGGTAAAGGGCAAATCCGTGCGCTCGACGCGGAGAGGGGCGCGATCGCAAATAAACTGCATATCCCGATTGCGCACCAAGGCTCCCGGCAGCAGGCCTACTTCAGTCAAAATCTGGAAACCATTGCAAATGCCCAGCACCAGCTTACCCTGCTGGGCGTGAGCCACCGTGGCCTGCATCGCTGGAGAGAAGCGAGCGATCGCCCCGCAGCGCAGGTAGTCGCCGTAGCTAAAGCCTCCAGGGACAACCACCACATCCACATCGTCCAGGTGGCTGTCCTCATGCCAGATCATGCGGGTAGGCTGCCGCAAAATATCGCGAGTGACATAGGCGACATCGCGATCGCAATTGGCCCCAGGAAATACAATAATGCCGAATTTCATAGCGATGGTCAGGGAGAGGATAGGCGGCCACTACACCGTTGCGGCGGCAGGCTGTAGCTCAAAGCGGTAGTTTTCAATCACAGGGTTGGCTAAAAGCTGGTCGCACATGCGGTCAAGCTGTTGCCGGGCCGTGTTGTCATCCTCGGCTTCTAGAGTTAGCTCAATGTATTTGCCAATGCGAATAGAGCCGACGTTGGTGTAGCCCATGTGGGCCAGGCCAGACTGCACCGCCGTGCCCGCTGGGTCTAGCACCGACGGGCGCAAGGTAACGTAAATACGAGCACTATACTGAGGCACCATTCACTCCGGCGGGGGGTAAACTCAACAAATCAAACGCATTAACTCATCCTAGCGTATCGACGGCTGGGTAAAATGAAGGCAGAATCCGTGAATTAGTATGGCCAGACGCACCCGCAGTCAAGAAAAAATTTTGTCGGCCCTGAAGGAGGTTAACCAGCCAATTTCGGCCCAAAATCTCTATATTGAAATGCGCCAGGACGGCTTGACCTTGGGGCTGGCCACGGTCTATCGTGCGCTGGATGCCTTGAAGTTGGAAGGGGCTGTACAAATGCGCACCCTGCCATCTGGCGAAGCCCTGTACAGCCTACCCCAGGAAGATCGCCACCATTTGACCTGCTTGCAGTGTGGCAACACCATTGCTATTGATGAGTGCCCGGTTCATGATTTGGAGCAACAATTGCACCAATCTCATCATTTCAAGATTTTCTATCACACCCTGGAATTTTTTGGCCTTTGCCCCAAGTGCCAGGGGAGTTTATCTACGCCGCAGCACCTTTGAGGTTCAGATATGGCGATGAATTTAACCCCGGTTGCCATTAGCGCTGGCGCAGTGGTGGGAGCCCTGGGTCGC
>JAAUUR010000184.1 GCA_012031045.1 Leptolyngbyaceae cyanobacterium SM2_5_2 | reverse complement strand
CCTGGAGTCGGCTACTGCCTAACATGTTTGAGCCCCTGGAGGCATGCCCGACTCGCTCAGGGCCCACATTCGCTATCCCCAGGATTTATTTTCGGTGCAGGCCGACTCGTTGATGACTTACCACATGACCGACCCCCAGGTGTTCTACAACCGGGAAGACCAGTGGCGCGCTCCCAACGAAATCTACGCCAGCGAGGCCCAGCGGGTTGAACCCTACTACCTGATCATGAAGCTGCCCCAGGAAACTACCGAAGAGTTTATTCTGCTACGGTTGTTTACCCCAGCCCAGCGGAATAACCTGATTGGCTGGCTGGCCGCTCGTTCCGATGGGGATCGCTACGGTTTGCGCTTGCTTTACCGTTTTCCCAAGCAGCAGCTCGTGTTCGGCCCAGAGCAAATTGAAGCTCGTATCAACCAAGATCCGGAAATCTCCCAGCGCATCTCCCTGTGGGATACCCAGGGCTCCAGTGCCCAACAGGGAAACTTGCTAGTGATTCCGATCGAGCGATCGCTGATCTACGTTGAGCCTCTTTACCTAGTGGCTGAACAAAACCAGCTCCCGGCTCTGGCCCGCGTCATTTTGGTCTACCAAAACCGTATCGCTATGGCGCCCACTCTGCCTGCGGTGCTTTCGGCGGTCTTTGCCGACAGCCCTCAGCCAGAACCGCCCATTTTACGGGAATTAGACAATCAGCCCGCTGACAGTGGTACCGACTCTCTACCAGATACGGCGGATCCTGAGGGAGCACCTGAGCCAGAGGCCGGAGAGGAGACCCCAGGGCCGCAAAGCAATTAACTAAAGGAATCTGCCGCAACTCGATGCCGCCCCACCTGCACGATGAGCAAAAGAGCGATGATGACCCCCACCAGCCCAGCGGCAATGGTGCTGAGCAGAGCGTAAATCATAATCATATTAGACGGAGTAATCAGGGCGCTGGGGCCAGTTACCTGGTTAGGGGCAATCACCGTAGCGCCTTGGGGCACCGACAGCATTTGTATCGTGAGCCCGCTTACCTGCCAGAGAGCCACAGCCGTAGCTATCACCATAATCACCAGGTTAGACAGTAAACCTAGCTTTAGCGTCTGTTTTACGGTTGATTTGGCAGGTCGCAGCTCTGGTTGTTCGAGTCGAGCGGCCATGCGGGTATAGCGAAAGCACCAGTAGATACTAAATAGCAAAATTGCCAGGCACAGAACCGCCAACCAGAGGCCCAGACCAAACCCACGCCCCTGCCACTGAGGTATGCTTAGTACCCGCGTCACCACTACCAGCAGCGGAATAAACCCTAACAGCCCCTGCAACACCAGGCCAACCCAGCCCAGTTGTCGGCACCAGCGCGCAATTTGCCCAGGCGTGGGGCTGGAGGCTTGGGGATTGAGAAAGTTGAACATAACCCTGAGTCAACACAATACACAACGTTAGTAGGAAGCATAGACGATCTTCCAGGAATTGCCGTGCCTTGCCCAGGATTTTCTCTATTGGCCGTCATCCAGGGCGATCAAATGTTCTGGACTCATCCATTAAGGCGATTAGCTGGCCCACCCTACCAACCAGCCCCAGCAAACGATGTGATCCCGCCGGGTCTTTATCGGCTTTCGTCCAAGCCCTAGAGCGATAACAGAAATCTAAGATCTTGATGCAATTTGGCTTTTGGGTAACTTGGGCTTACCTGCATAGCACCCCTATCGCCTGCCTGAATCGCTTGATCCCCAGCCTGTTTCTTTATGTAAACCCATTAGAGATTGGCCGTCTCAGCCACTGTAATCCTCCTTAAAGGGAAAATGAAGAAAACCTAAAATAATGCCGCCACTTTTGGCTCCCAGATTTGGTGAGAAGGCTTGTCCTTAGCCCCTTTTAATGGGGTGATCCCCAAAATTACCGAGAGGGAAAATATGCAGAGATTCATCCCAACGATTCACCCACTATTTCACTATTTAGGAAGCACCTATGAAATCTGTACGGAGCCAAATTCTCTGCTGTAGCCGTTGCCGTTACTACACCCCAGAGGGGCGACGAGGCGGGCAGTGTGGCATGCTAGGGGTGCCCGTACAAGGCCGCTGGAATTCCTGTTCGCTGTCCATGCCGGTTTTTGTTACACCGCTGCCTGAGATTAGCCCGCTGGAGTTTTTGCCTCAATCTATCGAAATCCATTTACCAGAACCCGTTGAAATTGCGGCTACAGCCTCTGCGGTTTCTACCCCTGCGGCTAATGAGCCAGTTCAGTCGGGGGCACCGTCATCCCTAGCAGTAGCCTGACGGGCTGCTACAGCCGCGGTACAATAGGCTACGAGATCCCGGCGTTTTTAGGTCTAGGGATGAGGGATTTGCCCATCCCTAGCACTAAACGCCGGGATCTGTATCGGCGCTTGAGCGTTGAGATTGGATTTTATTCTTCAGTCGCCTCATCAGCTGCCTTATCTGAGGGATTGCGCTGGTGACGCGACTCTCGATAGCGAGGATCACGCCAGGCGCTACCCACTCCCCGTAAAATACCGCGACCAATCAGGCCAATGCCACGCCCTATCACATCCGTAAGAATGTACACAATGCCGCTACCCACCAGCGACACGGCAGAACGGAAGCGAGGCGCAATGGCATCTCTGGCTTCGATGGCAAGGGTGATGGCACGTTGGATCCCGGAAAGTTGAGCTAGCTCATCAGGGCGCGGTGCATAGATAGACCGCGCCTGAATGCCACGCTCGGTAAACCCAAAAAGGCGGTACTGGCATTCAAAGATAGCGGTTGGCTCATCGACAAGGCCCTCCCAGCGATAGCGCCAGGACAGGTCATTGCGAAAGCGCTCGATGTCGCGGCTGGTCATCATACGCCGCTGGTAGAGATGTTTTTTAATCAGCTCGACATCGGCGAAGCAGTTGAGCAGAGGCTGAACGACGCCGTTGGCCAACTGGATCAACAGATGTTCTAGCAGGGCCTGGCTGCGCTCCAGGGCAGCTGAACTGGTAGCGACATAGAGTCCCCCATCCACCACCATTGACTCCTGAAAGAGGAGATGGCCAAGCAGCATAGCGACCAGGGGAATACGATCTAAAATCGAACGCTGAACCACTTCGGCCTCTGTCATCAACGTTGAAACTACAGGTTGCTCCAGGTTGGCGACCTGAAGGGTGTAGTAGCGGCCGAAGAAGTCCTCCAGGGTGGCGGCCCACACATCCCGCAGCACCAGCGGGCTTTTCTCCGGCAGTTGGCCTGGTAGTATATTGGCCTGGCGGAGCTGCTCCAGCACATCTTCAAACTTGCGCAGGGTGAGGAAATATAGCTCTCGCTTTTTGTCCTCACGCAGAATGTCGGTTTCCAGGGGGATGTTGCTGGTGTTATCGAGGCAGCCTTGTAATTTGCCGAATACGCGCTCAAAAATTAGGTTGGCCAGCTCTTGCTGCGGCAGGGATAAGGGGGATGCCCCGGTCATCGTCAGGGCTGCGCCGGGGATAGCCGGGCCGGAGCCAGGACTCGGTTGGCTGGGCGGCACCGCCGGGGGGAGAGGGCACGGGGCGAGAGCGAGGAGTCATGGACGGACTGGTACCCGCCGCACCGGGAAGAGGGGGGCGGCAGGGGTAGGCCATCGTCAGGTCCACCCTGGGGTGGTCGAGCAACTGACGCACTAGCCAGCGAGCCGCCCGTAACTCTCGATAGCGCCCAGCCAGCACTGCCTCAGACCACAGATCGGCGCGTCCCCGGCGCTGCTCAGCCTCAATGGCTGCCATCACAGCCTCAATTTGCTGTACCGAGGATTGTCGCAGATTAGCCTTCAGCGTCGTCCATGGCCCCATCGACCGGCGTTGGCTAGGGTCTGGCGGCGACGGGGCTACCCGAATTTCGGCTGTATTTTGTGATCGGGTTCGCATCGGGGAGGCCAGCCCCCTGGGCGCGGGTAATTCAACCTGGGGCCGCCCTAACTGCTCAATCAGTTGGCCCAGATCAGCCACGGGCATACCCCTAACCCCAAGGCCATCGGCCCCAAGCTGGCGAGCGGCAGCCTCCAGCACCGGCTCACCCTGGGCACTGAGCACCAGCACCGGCAGGGTTGGATAGCGGCGCTTAATTTCGGCACAGAGCTGTAGCCCTGGCAGTTGCCCCGGTTCACCAATACCCAGGCCCAGATCGAGAATCACCAGGTCAATATCCGGGGTGCCGGGGGTAGAACGGCTAGGAGAGGATAGAGATTGGCTATCGTCCAGTTCTGACCAGGACTCGACCCCGGCCAGGGTAGACCGAGCCGCCAGAATGGCCAGCGCGTCTTGGGTCTGGTTGGCTTCAGCGATAACGCGATAGCCAGCCGTTTGCTCCAGCCAGATGCGTAACCCCAGGCGAAACACCGGATCTTCATCGACCAGCATCAGGCGCAGAGGAAATCCGGTCATTCTGATTCAGCCGTATTGGGGGCGGAGTCAGCGGGGGTAGAGCGGCCCTCCGCTTCCCAGATTGACCAGATGTAGGCCCGCTCAGCTTTCCAGAGCGCGATCGCGCTCCGCGCTTCATCGTAGAGGGCTCGCCCTGGAGCAATTTGAGAGGCCAAGTTAATCGCCGCCGAGAGGCTACCGATATAGGCCAGGTTCTTGGCCTGATCGAGAATGGGCTGATCCTCAGCGATTTGGATGGTTGTCGTCCAGTCTTGCATCAGGGTTTGGGCGCGATCGTACAGGGCGCGGTCGGGCTGGATCTTTTGGGCTTCGGTAATGGCTTCTGGCAACTTGCCCTGATTCGCCAGGGCCACCGCCGCTTCTAAAATGGGGCGGTCTTCGATGGTCTGGATTTCCTGCTGCCACTCGGCGATTAGGGTTTGAGCCTCTATCCGCAGGGCGCGCCCCAGTTCTACCTGGCTGGCCTTGGCAATGGCCGTTTGCAGGGCTGGGATTGTGCCCGGTTGAGCGAGGGCTCTGGCCTGGAGCAGGGTGGGACGATCTTCGATGCGCTGCAGGCTAAGTCGCCAGTCGGCCAGCAGGGTTTGCCCTTGAATTCGGCGGGGCCGCCCTGCTCAACCTGCTGAGCCTGGTGCATGGCCCACTGGTAGGTGACGGTTTGCCCCAGCCTAGCCACCATAGACCCAAACTTAAGTCGCTGTAAGTCCTCTAGCTGCGCCTGCCAGGTAGCCAGGGAAGCCTGGCCCGTGGCCGCAAAGGGGCTGTCGGCAGGAATTTGGTTAACCGCCGCGATCGCTCCATCAAATTCAGCAGGTGGCCATAGCGTGGGGCAATGGCCTCACCGGCTTGGCTAACCTGGGCGGCTAACCGCTGAGCGTGGCTGAGGCGAAGCAGCTCTGCGGCGGCTGGCGTCAGGTTCGGGCTGGGGGGTACCACGCTAACTAGGGCCAGGGCCGCTTCGGGGTTGCCTCCATGCCACTGAGCTAACCCCGCCTGTAGCAGGGCCTGGCTCCACTGGTTAACGTCCTGTTCCGCGATAGTCCAAACCTGGCTGCGCAGATCCAGACCACGGGCCAACACAATGGCCTGTTGTAACTGTTCTGGTGCTCCCTGGGCGGCCAAATTGCGGGCGGCCAAAAGTTGCTCCCAGGCTTGTTGCTCCACGTTAATCTGGTGGTGCCAAAAGTTGAAGCGGGTGGTCAACCAGTAGTCACTCTTTAGAAGCTTAAGGGCCTGTAGCTGGTTTCTGGCGCTAGCCCAGTCTTGGGCAGCCAGGGCGGTGCGCAGGTCAGCTTCGATGGCTTCGCCCTGGGCCCAGGCCTGCTGCCATTCGTAAATCATGGCCTGGGCAGGCTTGCGCAGCGGTGAACTGGGCGGAATTTCTCCGGCCAGCTTAACGGCATCCTCTAGCTTCCCGGATTGCGCCCAGCGATTGGCTAACACCAGGATTTGCTCGGAGGAATCCTTCATAATCTCCTGGGCTTCAGAGTAGTTGGCATCGGCCTTGGGCCAGTTGACCGTTAGCAAAACCGACTGCACCAGGTTGTTGGGTTCGCCAGTGCGGGCCTGGGCCTTGGCGCAGTAGAGCATGTCGCGGGCCGAGTGGAAGGGTGTGATTTGGTCGCAGTCGGGCAGGGGCGGAATCCGGGTCAGCCAAAGCAGCGCCCAACCGCAAAAAATGCCCGAACCCGTCAGCAACACCACCCATAGCCCTGGCCAAACCCAGGCCCAGAGTTTAAGTTGACGCCCAAAATCAGGCGACTGCCCCTGTTCAGATCCCGACGTTGACCGCGCTGATGTAGATGCCATGCCACCGAACCACCCAGACCAGAAGGCAAATAGATAACGACACACCTCCCCTCCTCAGATATTGTCTAGGAGGGGCTTCAGACATTAGACCAAAGCTATTGCTACCATCAACATCAATAGACGCAGATATGAGATAGCGGCTCAGGCAACCCCAGACAATGCCACATTTTAGAAGCAATTCTCAGAGTTGATCGCAGATTTTTTCAGGTAATCAAAACTATGGGCTGGTGCAATTCTCACAGTTGGTTGATCCCCTGGCTGAGTAGCCTGCCTCTGGCTACGCTGGCCTGGGGTTGGTCAGTGGCTCTGGCGGTTGATTCTACCCAGCTCCGGCAGTTGCTGATCAGCGTACCTGCATTGCCTGCGACCTGAGCGATGCCGTGTTGGTGGAGGCGATCTCCCCAGCGCCGCACCTTACCAGCGCCAACCTGGCTGGCGCTAACCTCAAGGATGCCAACCTCGCTAACGCTGTCCTGGCGCTGGCTAATCTGGAGCGGGCCAAGGGCCAGGGGGCGGTGTTAAACGATGCGGATCTCTCGGAAGCCAACCTCTCCGAAGCCGATTTTAGCCAGGCGGCCTTTAACCGGGCGAAGGCCGCCGCCGTGGAAGCGCCCCTGGCCAACCTGGCTGGCATGGCCGCGCGAGGCAGCACCTGGTCGGGCAGCAACCTGCAAGGGGCCAATCTCGATGGGGCGACCTTATCCGAGGCCGGGCTCAGCCAGGCCAACTTGACCGGCGCCACCCTAACCAACAGTCAGCTCTATCGGGCCAATTTGATTGGGGCTCAACTGGGCGGGGTTGATTTCACTGGCGCGAATCTGCAGGAAGCACTAATTCGCGATGCCAACTTGGCCAACGCCAACCTCACCAATGCCGATCTACGCGGAGCCAACCTGGTGCGTACCGATCTGAGCGTGGCTCGCCTCTGCCAAACCCGCCTGGCCAGTGGTGAAATCAGCGATCGCGATTGCTAGGCTTTGCTGCCCTCTGCCCTTCTATTGCTGGCTCCGCCCCCCGCTGCTATGCCCTGGATGCCCTTCCTTGATCGCCTGCCTCAGCTACCCCTGGTGTTGACGGGGCCAATCTTGCGCCGCACAGAACCTACCGCGGTTACCGTTTGGCTGGCCCTGCGGCAACCTTGCCGGGTAACGCTGCAGGTGTTCGCCACGGCCCAGGGGCAGGGCGCTGTACTAGGGCCAACTCAGCTGGAAGGAACTGGATCCACCATTGCCCTGGGCCGCCATCTGCATCTAGTAGCCGTCACGGCCACCACCGTCTTCCCAAATCAGCCGCTCCAGGCCGAGCAGATTTACGCCTATGAGGTCTACTTCGAGCCAGCCGAGTCCTCGATTACCCTTACCCTCCAGCAGGGGCTATCCGCCGATGGCGTTGCGGTGCCAATTAGCTATTTTGACCACCAGTTGCCGACCTTTGTGCTGCCGCCCCTGGCCATTGACGATCTAACTCTGCTCCACGGTTCTTGCCGCAAAGCTCACGGTGGCGGCATCGATGCCCTGCCGATTGGGGATGATCTTCTACAACAGTCGGCCCACGATGCCAAGCACCGGCCCCACCAGCTCTTTTTAACTGGCGACCAGATCTACAGCGATGATGTGGCCGACCCCTGGCTGTTTGCCCTCACCGAGGCCAGCCAGGCGCTCCTGGGTTGGGAAGAGGCCCTACCGATAGCCCCCAGGGAGAGGCTATACCACTGCTGGCCCATCACCTCTCGCCGGGCGATCGCGCCCACGTCGTTGAACATCTGGCCGGTGCTACAGCGGGCTTTCACAACAAAACCGACCATGTCAACAGCCACCTGCTGAGCCTGGGCGAATACCTCCTGGCCTATCTATTGGCCTGGTCTCCCACCCTCTGGGGCAGCTGGCCCCAGGGAGAAGACCGCTATCACGATGCCAAAGCCGCCTCGGCCTGGAACCAGGAAGTCGCTGTTCTCCAGGCCTTTTCCCGCTCCCTGGGCAAGGTGCAGCGGGCTCTGGCGAACATTCCCACCTACATGATTTTTGATGACCACGAAATCAGCGACGACTGGTACCTGAATCGAGCCTGGTGTGAGCGGGTGTTGGGGCGTCCCCTGGGGCGTCGGATGGTTCAGAATGGGCTACTGGCCTACGCCCTCACCCAAGCCTGGGGTAACACCCCCGACCAGTTTTCCCCTGGCACGGTGGGCGCTCGCCTGTTAGTTGCCGCTCAAGCCTGGGCGACTCCGGAGGCACCGATGGCCAGGCCGAAGCAACCCTGGCCCAGATCCTAGGGCTACCCTCCCAAACCCAGGAAGGCCAGCCCCAATTTTGCGCTGATCAGCAGGTTTGGGTGCTTGATCACCATGCCGATGCCCTACGCTGGCACTACACCGTGCGGAGCCATTGCCACACCGCCATTGTGCTGGACACCCGCACCTGGCGCGGCTACCCTTCCCAGGCCGAGCCTAAGGCCGTACCCCGGTTGCTCAGCCCTACCGCCCTGGAGCAACAGCTCAGGCAACCCCTGGCCCAAACTCAACGCCTAGAGACCATCATTGTGGCCCCAACCAACGTGGTTCACCTGCAAGTGATTGACTGGGCTCAGCAGCGTAGCCTGCGCCAGGGGCAGGTCTTTGGCCACGATGTGGGCGACTCCTGGAACCTCCACGAGCGAGCCCTGGCTGACCTGCTGGCGACGGTGTTTAGCTATCGCGATCATGGGGTGGTGTTTGTTGTCTGGCGATATCCACTACGGGTTTGCGGCCCAGCTCACCTACTGGCACAGCCGTCCAGCCCCCCCAGCCCTCCCAAAAGGCTGGTGCAGTTTACGGCCAGTGCCCTAAAATGCCGAGTTCAAAACTCGCATTCTGCAAACCAAACTTAAGGCGCTGCTGCCCGAACAGCCTCGTGAGTGGGTGGGTTGGCACCAGCCCCCCAGCCAGCAAGAACGGCCCCGACGCTGGCGACTACTCCGCTGGTTAGGGGGGAGATCGCTACCCCCGACGGGTTCCACAACCCCAACAGCCCCTCTGACTGGGCGAGACCAGGCCGCCCCTCCCGACTGGCACTATCGGATTGATTGGCTGCGGCGTCAACCGGCCCAAACCCCACCCTGGGGAACGTCCTTAACCTGGCTCCGCCACAGCCATGCCGACGCTAAAAAACCCTGGCGCTGGTGGCGCTGGTGGCGCTGGTGGCACTGGTTATGGACTCATCGCTGGCTGCAAGAGGGCTACGAGGCCGTGGGGGAGAGCAACCTGGGGCTGATCCGGTTTGCCAATTTCGCCCAGCCTGAGAAACCTGCCGTCGTCTGTCAGGATCTCTACTGGTGTCCTCCCTGGCAACCCGATAGTCTGGTAAGCAGCCGCTTTGAAGCCGAGCTAGCCCC
>JAAUUR010000183.1 GCA_012031045.1 Leptolyngbyaceae cyanobacterium SM2_5_2 | reverse complement strand
TGAAGAGATTTTTGTGCGACTTCGGGGTTATTTTAGTGCCTCGATTATCACAACTCCTCTCTCAATTACGTCCATCTGAACCTTAAACCCATATAGCAAACTCATTCCGATTAGCGGATCTGCTTCGGAAGAAGCTACATCAATAATTTGGGTCTTTCCATCCCAGATAACAGTTGCTTTGTACATGTCAAAAATGACCTCGCTGCCATCTCCTAGAGTTCCCATATCACGGAAATGCCAAGGTAAGCTGAGGGAGGTAATGATGGATTGCGGGAGAGACAAGAAGCCAGTGAAGCCAGTATCAATAACCGCTTCAACCATTTGCTTCGGCGAATTAGAATGACCAACTGCAACTCTAATGATGGCTTCACAACTCTGATTTACGAAGCCCTGCATCATACGCTTTTTTCAGACTCCGAGAACCGAAGCGGTAGACAGCTTGATGTCCAATCCGAATTACCCAGGGTTGAGCATCAGGATACCTCTCGTAAAGTAGATCTGTTGCTGCAATTGCAGTATCAGCCACTTCAAAAGCCCCAGTTTCAATATCGATGGCAACGAGCTTGCCAAGGTTGCTCTCCTCAACTTTAGGGCGCACCTGGCTTTCATACAGCTCATTGCCACGCTGAGCAAACTCTTCCTTACTATAGCGGGGGTGGCGGACTGTCATCGGCTTGGCCTTAAGACAAGACTACCTCATCATTCTAACCCTTGAGTACCTAAGAGCGGTACTTGCTAACTACCAGGCAAATACTTGAACTAAGATTGATGACCGCTGAGGAGTCGCTTCTTCATGTCCGCAAATTCTTCATCGGTAAGAATTCCCTTTTGTCTTAAATCTTTCGAGCTTTAGCATTTTCACCATAGATATCGACTTGCTCCTTCTGGGGGGGAACCAGTTTGTGGCAGTTGCCCGGCTTAGTGAGATTCTTATATACTCCGAGTCCTGCACCGACTGTTGCACCTATTACTGGCCCAACGATAGGGACTGGAACTGCTACTACAGCTCCAACAGCAGCACCTGATGCTGCATCTTTCGCAAGATCTGACTGTACCGCGTCTTTACCTAGCCGAACTGCTTCATTACCAACGGATGCCGCAGTCTTCTTGATCGCCTCAACAGCAGCACGTCCATCTTCTCCTTCTATGAAATCCCCTACTGAAGCCGCTGTTGATGATATTGCTTCTTTTGCCTTACCCGCAAATCCTTTCATCTTGTCAAACATGGCTTTCTCCTGGAATGAGTAGGAAGCGAGGCATTTCAAAACGGATAGGCTGTCCTACTGGCATATACAGCCCAACCAGAGGATACCCGGAACTTTTTGCTATCTAACGTTGCCCATCACCGCCGCAGATAACCTCTGCTTCATACCGATCCACTTTCGGCGGTCGGTGTGCATGGGCGTTGTTAGGCTGAAATCGCTTACTTAAGCCTATAAGCGTTCCCAGGGATTCATCGGTGAGTTGTAGGAATTGCATTAGGAACGCACCTACAGCTCTATCTGCGCCGAGCCACAAGAATGTTGCAGGAAGCTCTGAGCACGATGGGACGGTCGATACTACCTGCCTTGGCTGCTAGCGCACTGCTATACGCTTCCTTGAGACGAGATATCTCCGCACTATCGCATTGGCGCAAAAGAGCGCCCGATACCGGATTGTCACACATTGCGTGCCACGCAGAGTCGATGCTTGGGAGTACGAAGTCGGTATGGAATGGGTGGACATCGATGTCCTCAAATCCGGCGTCCGCAACCTCAGATGAAAATGTTTCGGGATCTGCCACAGTCAGCCAACCTGGCGGCTGCATGTTCTCCTTAAGCCTGGCTGGAAGTGCTTCCATAAGGGGGCCGAACTGAACACGCATCATCTCGTTGTGCTCAGGAGCCGTCCAAGAGGTTGTGGCGAACACGCCCCCGCTCTTGAGGATTCGCGCAGCTTCGCGCCAACCGCTCTGGCGATTCTCGAACAAGAAGATACCAAAACAGGAAAAAGGCCGCATCAAAGCTCTGGTCATCAAACCCTAGAGCTTGGCCATCATGCACCTCGCAATCAAACACTTCGCTGTCCCCGACGCGCTCAGCCTTTGCGCGAGCGAGAGCGACCATCCCCGGAGAAAAATCGCATCCAACGACTTTGTCCAAGCCTCCCGCCTTGCGTTTGTGCATGGCCCGCTCAATGGCCGGAATAAGGAGCGCACCGCTACCACAGGCGATGTCCAAGATTCGTGCGCCGACTGGCAACCGAGTCTCCGTTATAGCGATAGTGGCGCGACCGATGTAGCCAGTGAGAGGTGAAAACATCCGGTCGTAGGTCGACGAGTCGGCCCCCCAAGGGTCGTCAGTGGATCTTGTTATGCCGTCAGTGGATCTCATGGTGCCGCCCTTCTCCTTAGAGCTCAACGGTACAACTTTAGTGGGCATAGTCGCAATCTATCGGATCCCGATAGGGAATCGCAAGCGAGGAGAAGCAATAGTCCCCTCTTCAAATCGTGGAGACTCGAATGAGGCGTACACGAACCGCTAACGACCATCAGGCCGCCTAACGGCTCGGTTCAGCGGCGACGAGAGAACTCATACGCCAGACAAATAACTTTGCACGTCCGCTGCAACCGAATTGTTCTGCCGCGCCATTGACTCGTAATTCTCGCACATAGTTTTATGAAGCCTTGTAGCAACGTGCAAAACCGCTTGGTGCTGTTTCCCAATCAATGTCTTTCCAGTATTGCATTCCAATTCGCTGAAGAACACGCTCAGATGCAATATTTAATGGATCAACCGCCGCAACAATTGGATTGAAATGAAGCTCCTTCAGCCCATGTGACAGTAACAACTGAGCACTCTCTGTTGCATAACCCTGCCCCCAATAGTCCCGATCGAGTCGATAGCCGAGTTCAATCTCAGCTAACCGTGGGCAGCGTCGCAGAAATACAAAACCAAGCTTCTCTCCCTGATGAGTTTCAACCCCATCCACCCCCAACCCTCGACTCTTAAATTGATCTTGCAGTCTCTGGATTATCTCCTTTAACTGGCTTCGAGGCGTTTCTGTACCGCCCACAAATCTCATCGTTTCAGAATCCTGATTCATCCGATCCATCAAATCTAAATCAGTCTCAGATATGGGTCGAAGAATAATTCGACTTCCGCACAACATGCTTGACGTTTCTCCTTGTTGTGATCGTCACTCACCACCCTACCTCGAAGTCAATTGCATGAGCGATCTTCTCTAAGCTGCGGTCTGACTGATAACGCTCAAAAAATGCATTCCTAAACACAAACGGATCAATTTCCAACCACAGCCAGCGTAAATAGACAAAGCGGCAGAACTATGTATTCAACGTCAGATCTGACCGATAAGATCCTCCATTCTCCGTATTATCCGACAGTTCTGCGGGATAATACCCAATATTTAAGGTATTAATCACAATTTTTGACAGTTAAGTCCGGGATTTCAGGGTGTTATCCGTCAGATAGGGTGGTTAATCCTGGAGATTAGGGGGCTTATCCGTCAAAAGTGTTGGATAACACCCTTGATACCGGGATTATCCAACACCTACCTATGCCATCACCTCAACCGCCGCGACTACTCGACCAAGTTAGAGAAGCCATTCGGCTCAGACACTTCAGCTTCAAGACTGAAAAGTCCTATGTTCACTACGTTCGAGACTTTATTCTGTTCCACAACAAACGTCACCCCAGGGAGATGGGGCTGATGAAATCCGGGCCTACCTGTCCCATTTGGCCGTTGAGCGCAATGTGGCTCCTGCAACCCAGACAGTGGCGTTGAGTGCGTTGTTGTTTCTCTATCGCCATGTGCTGCACATTGACTTGCCCTATATTGATGATATTGAGCGGGCCAAGAAGCCAGAGCGACTGCCTGTCGTTTTCAGCCGGTCTGAAGTGAAGCAAATTTTGGCCCATCTCGACGGTGTAGAGCACCTTATCGTCAGCTTGCTCTACGGCAGCGGCCTGCGTCTGATGGAGGGATTGCGTCTGCGGGTAAAGGATTTGGACTTTGCCTATGGGCAGATTACCGTGCGTGATGGCAAAGGGAAGAAAGATCGCCAGACCATGCTGCCCAAGTCTCTAGAAGCCCCGCTTCAGCTTCAGCTCCAGAAGGCTAAAAAGCTGCACGAGCTAGATTTGTCGTTGGGTTATGGCACTGTTGAATTGCCCTATGCGCTGGATCGAAAGTATCCCAACGCTAATCAGCAGTGGGGGTGGCAGTTTGTGTTTCCGTCTTGGAAGCGTTCTGTTGATCCCCGATCCAAGGTTGTGAGACGACACCATATTCACGAGCGGGCTTTACAACGAGCGGTCAAACAAGCTGTGAGACAGGCTAGTATCACCAAGCATGGTGGCTGCCATACGTTTCGGCACAGCTTTGCCACCCACTTGCTGGAAGACGGCTACGACATTCGCACAGTGCGGGAGTTGTTGGGCCATAAAGATGTCAAGACTACGATGATTTACACCCACGTCCTCAATCGAGGGGGGCGGGGGGTGCGAAACCCGCTGGATGCCTAAGCTTGCAACAATCCTCCATCTCCACGGTTGACGGGGAGCGTCTGTACCCGTATTCTTTTTGACTAAGCCGTTTGAACAGAGCGGTGGATCGCGCAGAACTCGAAAATCTTGGCGCTGCCTGCAGGTGTCTCACCACCCACAGACAGCTAACCCCGCAAGTCTACTAGGCAGATTGCGAGGCTAAGGTCATGGTACCCTAGCCCCCTCAGTTTGCATTTCAAGCGTGGGTGCTAGGGTTTTCGCGTTCTGTTTCTTACCTACTACATAAGGAACAGAACCCATGTCTCAATACCTCGAACCGGATGCCTCTGGGGCGTCCAAACTTCCGCCTGCCCAATCCAATAATCCCCAACCTCACCAGGAACGGGTGCGCCATCTGCTCTATGGCAGCCTGGCGGGGATTGACCGCACGATCAAAATCCTCCATGTTCTGGGCTATGCCAACCCCAGCGACTGGAGCGAGCCCATGCCCGTGCAGTCGGGCGAAGGCGGAAGCCTGGGTCAGCCCCATCAATGGATGGTGGTTATGACCAAAATCCTGCTGATAGAGTGACGCATCCCGCCTGTACCCGAGGGCATAATCTCTAAAACGATCCCGCAGATTCTACCCCATCTGGCTTGCTTGTATGGGGCGAAGACCTGGGGCTGGTGGCTGATGCTGTTTTTCTAAGAACCCATCTAAATCCAGCCCTCTGATCCAGGGGAGAGAACGGGAATCCTAGTATCCTGTACTAAGGGCTGCTCAAGTGCGGCTCCATTCACGGCAGAGGTGAGACCATGGGCGAATGGCTAGACCACAGCGTTGTGGTAGATGTGGATATTCCGGTAGAGGCGTCCTGGGCGCTCTGGTCTGATTTAGAACAGATGCCCCGGTGGATGAAGTGGATTGATTCGGTTAGAATTCCCGACGACGATCCAGAGATTTCGGAATGGAAGCTGGCCTCGCGGGGGTTCGAGTTTACCTGGCGGTCAAAAATCACCAACCTGATCACCAACCAAATCATCCAGTGGGAATCCATCGACGGCCTGCCCAACCGGGGGGCGATTCGCTTTTATGATCGCAAAGGTAGCTCCACCGTCAAGCTGACGGTTTCCTATGCGGTACCGGCCCTGGTGAAGTGGATGGATGGTCTGTTCTTAGGCCGCCTGGTGGAAGCAACCCTACAGGATGATCTAAACCGATTTCGCGATTACGCCATGGCCGCCCACCAGCAATCCTCTTAGGTGCTATGGGGCTGACCGTTGAACATTTGCAGGGGCGGCTGGCCCGCTTTGAGTTTGAAGCCTTGTTTTTGGCCGACCTGGGCTGGGAGAGCCCGATAGGGAGGGCTAGTGGCTCGCCGCCAGGGTTTTCGGGGATCGTAAACGCGATCGCCAGCCAGGGCCAGGGCACAGTGGTGGAGGTCACCCAGGGAGACCTAACTGAGCTGTCACCGCCGCTGTTTTTTTCAGCCCTGGATCGCCTGGCCGATACCTACGCCGACCCCCTGGTAATTTGGCAACCGGGGGGAGAAGGATCTAACCCCGGCCAACGTAGCCTCTGGTGCTGGCTGGGGGGAGAACCCACTGCCCCCCACTGGCATACCCAGGTGGTGATCGCTGGGGAAGCCAGCCCCGCCTGGGCCAGGCGGCTACTGCGGCTACATCGAGAGGGCTGGACTGACCGCGATCGCCTCTACACCGCGCTCAATCCACTGGGGACGCCCCCCTCCCCAGATCTAATAGAAGGCTTTCAGCTCAGTTGGCAAAGCCTGGGCCAGGCCATGGGGGAAATCTCCTCGGGGGAAATCTCCTCGGGGCAGAGCGCACCCACTACGCCACGGTGATTCTGGCCCGACTCATGGCCCTGGCTACCCTGCAACAGCGGGGGTATCTGGACGGGGATGATTGGTATCTGCACAACCAGTTTGGCCAGAGCCAGCAGCGCGGCCCTGATCAATTCTGGGCGCAGGTGTTTCAGCCCCTTTGCCAGGGTTTGGCCTTGCCCCCAGACGAACGCCCCCTGATCCTACAATCGCGGCTGCGGCAGATTCCCTTTTTGCCCACTGGCCCCTTTAGCCCCCATCCGCTGGATCAGCGCTGGGGCCAGGTGGCTTTACCCGATGCCGCCTTTGAGCCGGCCCTGACCTGGCTGGGGGATCTGCTGGCAGCCCCTAACCCCATGGCGACCCAGTTGCCCGCCCTGCTGGAAATGGTGGTGAACAGCCACAGCGGGCTAGCGCTGACCACCCCAGAGCCGATGCTGATGGCCCTGGTGGATCGCACCCTGAACGCCGCTTTGCTGGATCAGGCCGAAACCCTGACGGAGCAACGCCATGACTCCATCGAGCAGTTGCTTATGGTGGTTACCCCAAACCAGGCCAAGACCTTGTTAACGGCCCTGGGGGAGATCACTCTGCTGGATCCCGCCTGTGGTTCGGGACGAGTCCTGCTGGTGGCCTGCACCAGGCCATGGAGCTAGCCCAGGCCCTTCGCGGCATTGTGGCCCAGGGGCAGATAGCTATGCCAACCTGGGCTCAGTCAGCCTCCCCTGAACCCTCGAACTTCCCCAGGGCACTGGGAATCTATGGCCACCTGACCACCCACTGTTTCCACGGCCTTGACCTCTGGCCTCCGGCGGTGGAACTGGCCCGGCTCCAGTTTTTTTTACAGGGGGTAGAACTCACCACCACGGCGGCGGAACTGTCTCGTTTGCCCGATCTGACCCTGACGCTGTTCCAGGGCAATGCTCTGATTGGCCTGGTGCAAGTAGATAGCGAGCGGTTTGACCAGAGTTCAGCCCCGCAGTCGGCGGGGCAAGTCTACCCCTGGGGATAGCCCGGTGGAGAGCCCACCAGATAGCCAACCCCTGCAAGGCAACCTGCTACAGCCGCTGCTGGCGGATACCTATCAATCTGTACTGGCCGAGCGGCAGGTGCGCCTGGAGCACTATCGCACCCAGACCCAGCTGCTGGCGGAAACCGGCAGTGTGCCCGCCTATGCCCAGGCCGACTTTTTGCGCGATCGCATTGAATCCCTCAATCGCACCGCCCAGGACAAGCTCACCCATCTGCTCTGGAACGAGAGCAGTCAGCAGTTGGGCATTCGGGTACAGTCCCAAACCCCCGACGGGCAACGCCAGACCCGCCTGCTGACCATCGCCGATGTGGAGGCCGGTAGAACCCGTTCCATTGGGGGTTTTACTTTCACCAACTGTGGCGCGATCGGGGCGGCTTTGACCTGGTGCTTAGCCACTTTCCCGGTGGGGCAATGGAGCCTACGGCGGCGGGCTTTATCGACGCCTATCAGGACTTGTTTGAGCACAAGGCCCATTGCCCCCTCTACGTTTGGCCATAACCATCGGCAGGTGCTCACCATTGACCCTGACCTGGCCCAGGCCTGGCAGAACTACCGGGGGCAGTTTTCATTTCCGGGCCAGTACCTGCGGCGGTCGGGCCATTACCCCCATAGTCAGCCCCCGGCGAATAAGTCCCAGGGCCGACTGTATTGGTCGCGGTTATTTTTAGAGCGCAGTCTGCAACTGCTGCGCCCCGGCGGACGCTGTGCCGTAGTGCTGGACCCCTTTTGGGATCAGGTCAATAGCGCCCCCCTGCGGCACTGGCTACAGTCCCAGACCGCCGTTGCTTCAGTGCTAGATATCTCCAACCACGGCGGCCCTTTGGGACAACCTGCCCCCCCGCACCAGTCTCAGTCTGCTCTGGCTCAAGCACCAGGGCCATACCCAGGCCTGCCCCTACCGGGCCTACAACCGGGCCAGCCAGGCCCTGAACTCAGAGGTTCTGGGGTCACTGCTGCAACGCCTGATCTACCTGGCGGAATAGGGCCTGACGATCCCCCGAGTTATCCAGCACTATGTCAGCTCTGGCAATTTTCTCCGCCAGGGGCATCTGGCTTTGAATGCGGGCCTGGGCCTGGGCTAAATCTAGATTGTTGCGCTGCATGAGCCGCTGGCGCTGCTGGTTGGGGTCACAGGCCACCACCCACACCTCTGTAACCTGGTTGGTCAAACCCGCTTCAAACAGCAGGGGAATGGCCTGCACCACGACGGAGGCTGGACCCAATTCGGCCATGGCCTGGGCAAAGTACCGCCGCACCTGGGGATGGATCTGCTGCTCCAGCCAGGCTTTTTCGGCCCGGTCATTAAAGACCAGTTCCCCCAGCCGGGGTCGGTTGAGGCGGCCATCGGGTAATCGCATCGCCTCACCGTAGCGATCCACAATGGCCTGGAACGCTGGAGTTCCCGGCGCTACGGCCTGGCGGGCATAGTCGTCGGCATCTAGCACCGGCAGCTGGTGAACGGTGTGGAGATAGTCGGAAACCGTGGACTTGCCGGTGGCAATGCCCCCGGTCAGTCCGATGATGCGCTGGATGATGCGCTGGCCCATGTCACAATCGCCTGGGTAAGGGCTTCCAGGGTATAGTCGGCGGGTTCAATGTCTACTCGGCCCAGGTGGCGGCGGCAGGTCTCTGAGGTTTTAGGGCCAATGGAGGCAATGGCTACGGGCTCTAGCCAGCTCTGCCATTCCTCCCCACCGGCCTGGGCCAGCAGTCGGCAGGTATGCTCTACGGTTTTGGAACTGGCGAAGGTGATCACATCCACCTGGCGGGCGTTTAGGGCCGCGATCGCCCCCGGCTCTGGCTCCGCCGGACAGGCCGATTCGTAGGCGGGCACTTCCACCACCTCGGCCCCCGCCGCCGTAAAGGCCTGCACCAGTCATCTCTCGCCCCCGCTTTCTACCCGAGGGAACAGCAGTCGCTGCCCCGCCACCGACTCCGGGAAATGGCTCACCAGGGCATCCGCCACAAAGTCTGGGGGAATAAAGTCCGCCAGCAGCCCCCAATCCTTCAGCACCGCCGCCGTTTTATGGCCCACCACCGCAATCTTAAGCGCCCCCAGCGCCCGACTATCTAACCCCTGATCCAGCAGTCGAGCAAAGAAAAAGTTGACCGCATTGGCGGAGGTCAGCACCAGCCACTGAAAGGTGGATAGAGTTGCGATCGCCCTATCCAGTGGCTCCCAGCTAGAAGGCGGCCCCATCTCCAGCGCAGGCAAAT
>JAAUUR010000182.1 GCA_012031045.1 Leptolyngbyaceae cyanobacterium SM2_5_2 | reverse complement strand
TTAGCAGCCACGATACTGGCGCTGGCTACCTCTCCCACCGTTTACGACTCGATTTACCACGATCCCAAAACCGGCGAACAAAAAGGGGCGGGCTGAGTAACTTTGAAGATAACTACGAGCCGGTGGGCGGCTATTACATTCTGTGTCGCCGCGCCATTGAAACCGCTACCGATGGCGGGTCTGACGTGCAGGAGTTTGTATTCTCCAACATCACTCTGCTAGAAGCGGCCTAGGGAGAAATCCTACCAGAGAAGAAGTCAGAAGCCGGGAGCCAGAAGCCAGGAAAGTGAAACTCCTGACTCCTGACTCCTGACTCCTGACTCCTCAAACCTGTCCGTTAGTCCTCGTGACGCCAGCTAAACCGTTTGCAGCGATCGCATCAAGTTCTCGTACTCCTGACGATGCAGCACATTCCGCATCAGCAGTTCAGACAGGCAGCGGTTGAGAGAATTTTGCAGGGTAGCGGTCACAATCCAACCTTTGCCGGCTTCGATGGCCAGGTCTGGGGTGTCGAAAATTTCAGTAGAGGTGGTGGATGCGCCCGATGTCTGCGTAACCCGCCAGTGCCACCCCCCCTCGGCTAGAACGCAGGTGATGTTGAATCCCCAATAGTCATTAGAGCGGTGCATGGCGTCACCTTAACGTGAATTTAACTATTTTAGTATACCCATTCCAAAGTTAGGCTCGGTGCCCCAGAGTTCTATCCAGGGACAGAACAGAACTCTCAGCCTAGGCCGCCTGGTCCAGTGCCTTGACGAGGCCACTCCGCGGCTGGAAATTCGGTTAGCGTTTACTTCAAGCCGGTATGGAGCCATTCCGTCAATCCTATGCCACCCTGCCTCGCCACCCCCTGATGGTATGTGCGGTGCTGGTGGAAAACCCCATGAACCTGGGTGGGTTGTGCCGTACAGCGGAAGCCTTTCGTCTGGAGCGTTTGGTGTTGCGAGATTTAAGCCTGGCCCGCAACCGCAAGTTTCGCCAGGTGGCGGTCACCACCCACCAGTGGCAACCTCTGGCCGAGTCCTCCCTAGAAAAATCTGCCGACCTGGCTTTACCAGCAGCGTCAGCAGGGCTACCGGATTGTGGCGCTGGTCGTGCAGGCTGGGGCCGAGTCGCTGATGCAGGCCACGCTGCCCAAACACATGGTGCTAGTGCTGGGGCGCGAGCTAACCGGCATTCCAACTGAAATTCTGGCCTGTGCGACCAGGCTCTGGTGATTCCTCAGTATGGCATGGTGGAATCGCTCAATGTGCAGACCGCCGCTGCCATCGCCATTTACGAATACATCCGCCAGTGGGGAATGAACCCTACCCCTTAGAATAGAAAGGTAGATTGTTGATACCCCTATGCCGCCTCGCTGGCCCCGCCAACCCACCCGTCAAGACCCGGCCTACCGCCGTTTAGAAGACCGCATGAACTTTGCTGTTCACGTTGCGGTGTGTATTGCGGTTAATTCTGGGTTGTGGTTTTTGCACACCCTTAACCCAACCTGGGTAGAGTGGGTGCCGTGGTTTACCTTAGCCTGGTTGGTAGGGCTGGTGGGTCACGGGGTGTATATCTTTGCGATCGCGGACTACTCGCCCACCCCCCTCTCCCCCGTTGCCGACGCTGCTGATCAAGGAGACACTTAACCATGGCTAATGCAGGCACCACCAAAGCCATTGAAGACCTGGCCGCTGCCATTGGCGATAAAGCCTATCTGGATGTGGCCAAATGGCACCTGTACCTGGGCGATGCCAAACTCCATACGGTGCTAGCCGAAAAGCTCTATCCTCTCCTGGCCGATAACGCCTTTACAGAAGCCGCCCTGGTGGATATTCTGGCCAGCACTTCGGTGACGTTAGGCGCGGGTAAAGCCACCGTATCCCTGGCGGATTTAATCCCTACTGCCAGCCAGGCTGACCTGGTACGAGCGGTAGAAGAGTATCAGCGGGACATGTAGAACTGTGTCTACGGTATGCTCTGGCGAGTGTACAACAGATTCCTGGCCGCATCAGGAGCGCATCTATTGGTGATCGCGCTTGAGAAACAGTGATCGCCAAGGAGGAGGCAATTAAATTGTGCCTATCTCCTGAATGGCCATAGCCAAAAATTGCTCAGCACGGTCAATTTGTTCGATCGCTTGGTCAGGTGCAACGGCATTCAGCTGTCCGTAATCGCTAATGGTACGGATTTCTTGAGATTCAATTAAGAAGCGGTGAAACTCAGGCGAAACTCGCTGGGATTTAGCAAATTCTCGTCCAAAGCTGGCAATAACAGCAGAATGCTTAGAAAAGGAAAGTCCTTCACCTTCTAAAAAGGCTTCGGCAATGTAGAACATAGTGTAATAGGCGCGCGAGGCCGCATAATCTGGATAGCCATTGACGAGGAGAAGTTTTGCTGCTGCTAGACTTTGTTGGGCTTTAATCAGGAGTGCTTGTTGTTCATCGGTCATAGCAAGACACCTTCTTTTCGGATGTTGCGAAGCAGGGCATTGTTGCGGGTCTGGTATTGGGCTTCGTCCATAAAGAGGCAACTAATGACCACATCGTAGTGGAGGGATAGATCAGCAACAATTTTGCCGGTACGTTTGATTTCTTCACCAGGGTTGACTATTGAACGCAACACCACAAGTACATCAATATCTGAACTAGGTTCTTGATCTCCACGAGCTTGGGAGCCAAACAGTGTGAGGTGAACGAGGCAATCTCCATAGAGTGCCATCAGGTCTTTTTTCAGATGCTTGAGGATGGGTTGAAGTGCCGAATTCATGATTAATTCTTTTTAGTTTTTCGCTTGGTGGACTTTTGGGGTAAGGTTGGGCGTTTATTGGGTTATGCACCTGAGACAGTTTTACCAGCCGTTCGGTGTCGTGAATAACGTTGGCCTGGTGTCTTGCTAGGGCCGAGCTTCCTTAGGGCCGTTGATGGCACCCATCCCTGGCCCAGCACGTCATGATTCCAGACTATCGCTTTGCCTGGGAGAACATGGCGAATGATCACAAGAAAACCCCAACAACTCTCCGTCGCTGGGTTTGTAGGTTTGGCTGGCCTATCCTTAGCACTGGCCGTTTTCATTCACACCGTCTCTCCCTTGAGAGATCCAACCTTTGAGCGCAACAGTGGTAACGCGGGTACACCGGTGCCCTGGCTGGCCTGGATACCTGAGTCTGCCTGGCTGTGGGGGAGTTTTGGCTTAGCCGCTTTACTGGCGTTGAGTCTAACCTGGGTGTTCTATCACTGGAGTCAGTCTACGCTGTCACCCTCGTCCCAGCGTCCAGAGCTAGTTGAGCAGGTATGGCGGGCTCGTTGGGTGGGTATGACGACAGTACTGATGGGAGCCCTCTGGTTCACAGTTTATGTCCTGGTTAACGTGGTTTATCCATTTTCTCGTCAGGGTTATGGCGTACAGGTGACAACGACACTGATAACCACCTTATTAGCCGTTAACTTTACTGGCATGATCTGGTTTTGGCGGCGGATTCAACCGTTGCTATCTCTTTCATCAGGGCCAGACAAGGTACTTCAGCGATGGGGCCAACTTTTCACAGCAGTCTACTGGTTTGGCTTTTGCGCCAGTGTGTTTACGGCCCTGCAAATGGTCTTTTTGCTCTATCTATTTGCCCAGCACATAGTGGATTAGGCCGGTTTTGACCTCATATCAACCGCAACGCTAGCTAGAACCCCTTAAATTCCCATAGGGTAAGTGAACCAGTTGTTTTCTGCTTCGCACGGGCTCGGCGTACACTTTTCTGGCGTCTCTTATCGCTCATTAGCCTAGCGGTCTAGGGAGTCATACTGTTCGCCTACCCAGGGCAGGGTGACCAGATCTTCAAAGGTGACCTGGCGCTCTTTTTCCAGGGCTTCAATCCGGCGTTTTTCGGCGTAGACCTGGCTTTGGCAGTAGGCAAACTGCTCAGGATTGGCGGTGCAGTCGGTTTTTCCCACAGCGCCAGAAAGTGACGATAGCGCTTTTCGCAAAGGTTTTTTTCCATGCAGGCGGCGGCGGCGCGAATTACCAGCGGGGCGCGCAGAATATCGCGTTTGGTTTTTTCGTTCAGGTGCAGGAGAGATTGCAGCGGCGCACTAACCAGACCAGAATCGGCCAGGTGATGGCGCAACTGGCTGACTAAATCGACCGGGGCAACCGCAGGAGCTGGCTGGGTTAGCAGCCGCTGCATCTGCCGCCAGAGGGCGCGATGGTGGGAGTAACTGAACTGCAAATCCCGGTCTTCTAGCACCTGACGAATATCATCGCGGTGGCTGGCTGCATGGAGGAACAGCCGCAACAGTGCGGCTTCAGCCTGCTCCAGGGAACTGGCACTGGGGGTAGGCGTTGGTGCGGCCACGGAACGTTTCACCTCGCCGGAGGTAGCCCGGCGCTGGCGGCGTACCTGGGTGAGCAGGTTTTCGGCCAGCAGCGGCACTAGGCGACTGTCGCCATTGCTGAAGATTTCGGCACAGTAGCGCACATAGTGGGTGCGGGTGTCGGCGTTGGCAATATCGCCCAGAAGCCTAACCACGGCCTGCGTGGTCTGCTGAAACTGATCGGCCTGGCGCAGGTCTTTACCCTGGATGAGCTGATGGATTTGCCAGTCAATCCAGAGCGGGGCAGCGGCCATCAGGGCGCGGTAGTCGGTCGCCGTATGGTGCTGAAGGTATTCGTCGGGGTCTTTGCCATCGGGGATGCTGAGCACGCGCAGTTGCACGTCCCCACGGTAGGCCATCTCTTCGACTTCGCCAATGGCCCGCTGGGCGGCCTTGACCCCAGCGGCATCGGCATCGAAGTTGAGCAAAATTTGCTTGGACTCGGTGTAGCGCAACAATTGCCGTACCTGGGCGGCGTTCAGGGCTGTTCCCAAGGCGGCTACAGCATTTTCGATGCCCGCCGCGTGGAGGGCAATCACGTCGAAGTATCCCTCAACGACGACGGCGCGATCTTCCTTGGCGATGGCGGCCCGGGCCAGGTCTAGGCCGTAGAGGGTTTTGCCCTTGTCGAATAGCTCTGTGTCAGGGGAGTTGAGGTACTTGGGCTTTTCATCGCCCAGAGCCCGCCCGCCAAAGCCAATTACCCGGCTTTGGCCATCGCGGATGGGAATCATCAGTCGATCTCGAAATCGGTCGTAGTAGCCATCCCCCTTTTGGCGCGGCACAATCAACCCGGCTTGCTCGACCAGATCCACCGGATAGCGCTTTTGCTCCACCAGGTAATCGTGCAGAGTCTGCCAGCCCCCCGGCGCAAAGCCCAGCTGAAACTGCTGAATAGTACCATCGCTCAGCCCCCGCTGACCATGCAGGTAGGCCAGGGCGGCAACGCCATCGCTTTGGTGCAGGGCATGTTCATAGAAGCGGCCGTCACGGCCAAAATTTCGTAGAGCTGTTCCCGTAGGGTAAGCTGGCGCTGAAGTTCCTGGCGCTTAGCCGGTTCTAAGGTTTTGACCGGCACCTGGTAGCGCTGGGCCAAATCCAGCACCACATCGGCAAAGGAGCGCTTATTAAGCTCCATCAAAAACTTAAAGGCATTACCCCCAGCACCGCAGGAAAAGCAGTAGTAAAACTGCTTGCCAGGGCTAACGCTAAAGCTAGGCGATTTGTCTTCGTGGAAGGGGCAGAGGCCCACAAAATCTTTGCCCTGCTTTTTGAGCACCACATGCTGGGAGACAATATCCACGATGTCGGCGCGATCTCGCACCGCTTCAATGGTGTCGGGGTGGAGGCGGGGGGTATCCATAGGTGGGGGCGGCGCACCAGGAGAGGGGACTTTAGGCTGCGTTCTACCGAACAAAAGGGTTGGGGATTATTCAGTCTAGCTCGAAATGCCCAACCAGGGAATTAATGATTTTGGATTTCGGATTTTATCCATGTCAACTTATGCCCTCCTATCTATACCTCCAGGGCGAGTGATTTGATGGCGATTTCATTTATAACTCAGAAAGATCAGTCATCAAACTAACCAGCCATTTGCAGGAGATTTCCCATGACTATTTCATCGATTATGCCGCCCCTTAAGCGGGTTATTTGTTTGGGTTTTATGGCTATGGTGCTGTGCTCAATCCTGGTCTTGGGTTGGGGGTCTGCCGCCACTGCCAATAATGTTGCAGGACGCGTGGTGCAAAGCCGAGCCGAGCAAGAGTTTGATCGGGTTGCGGGTTCAGGTACTGCCAACCAAATTAAGGGCCGCGCCACTCAAGATCTGGGTCGGGTGCAGCAACAGATTGATAAAACTACCAGTCAAAACCAAGGGGTTGCCAAGCAAATTCAAGGTAAAGTCCAACAAGATATAGGCCGCACTCAATCAGCCTTTGAGGATGCCACTGACGCTGTTGAAGATTCTACAGATGGGGTGGTCGATTCGGTCAAAAATTTCTTTGGCCAATAGGAGAAGTTTTATGGTCGCTGAGCCACCACAGGACTCCCTAAAATAGTTTTTCACGAAGCTGTATTTAGTCGGTTGAGAGCATCTTTTTCTCCAGTCAGCCCCAACCGTGGGGCTGATCTTTTTGTACTTATCGCCCTTGCACAACGCGGAATTAGACCCCTGGTTAACGCTTCTAGCCAGCATCACCAGGCTCAAGATCGAAACTAATTAGCCTAACTTGCCGTCTTGAACGCGGTCGCATACTGTGACATTTACGAAGAGATATTTTTCATGCAGACAACTCAATGGCTTCTAGCCAGTGTCATTGGTCTCTCCAGTGCAATCGCCTATGCTGGGGCTAGCCAAGCCGAAGAATTGACCTGCCAAGGTAGCCTAGCCGAGACTACTATTGATAATCTGCGCGTCCCCGATGGTGCTACCTGCACGCTGACTAACACACAGATTGAGGGCAATATTAAGGTAGAATCTGGGGCCGTGTTAATCGCCACTGGAGTTAGCGTCAAGGGTAATATTCAGGCCGAAAATGCGGCTCAGGTTAATGTTGATGGCCAGTCTACTGTGGGCGGTAGTATTCAAATTAAACAGTCGGAGGCGGCCAGCATCGTGGATACTTTAATTGGTGGCGACCTGCAATTTGAGCAAAATACACAGCCGCTGCTCAGCCAGAGCAACACTATCGGCGGTAATTTGCAAGCCTTTGGCAATAGCAACAGTCTCACAATTGTAGACAACCGAATTGACGGCAATTTACAGTGCAAAGAAAATAATCCGTCCCCTACCGGCAGCGACAACCTTGTTGGTGGTAACAAAGAAGATCAGTGTGCTGCGTTTTAAAATCAGCTTCAGAGAGAGGCGGTGGATACCCACCTCTCTCAATTTTTCATCGGTTTAATAGAAAACTTCCTGCTATATTGCCCCAGGGTGCGTTGGGCGAGTGCCCGCTTCCACCCTACCGGTCTGGCCTAAATCGCCTGGCTTGGCCTAAAATCGAAGACTCCCTGGATATCTATGGCCTTGATCACCGTCCGCCCTGAGGGATTGTACTGCGAGAAGGGCAATTTTTACATTGACCCCTGGCACAGCGTGGAAACAGCGCTGATTACCCACGCCCATAGCGACCATGCTCGCGCAGGCTCTGCTCACTACATGGCCACGGCTCGCTCAGAAGGCATTTTACGCAGGCGCCTGGGCCAGGAGATGCGGTTGCAGGGCGTCGCCTACGGCGAGAAATTGCGGCTAGGCGAAACCTGGGTGTCGTTTCACCCGGCAGGCCATGTGCTGGGTTCGGCCCAAATTCGGGTGGAGCATCGAGGTGAGGTTTGGGTTGTTTCGGGCGATTACAAGCGCTGTGCGGATCCCTCCTGCGACCCCTTTGAAGTTGTGCCCTGCAACACGTTTATTACGGAAGCTACCTTTGGCCTGCCCATTTATCGTTGGGACAGTGGCCCAGTAACCGTTGGTGGCATTTACAACTGGTGGCAGGCCGACCCAGAACGACCGTCCATTTTGTTTTGCTATGCCTTTGGCAAGGCCCAGCGCGTACTGAGCGAGCTCACTCGTTTCACCGACCGCCCCGTCTACGTCCACGGGGCCATTCACGCCCTGACAGAAATCTACCGCACTCAAGGAATCCCGATGGTGCCGACGATCTGCACCTTCGATATGCCCCGCAACCATAAATATACCGGCGACCTGGTGCTGGCTCCCCCATCGGGCCATCGCTCTAGCTGGATGAAGCGCTTTAAGCAACCCCAAACCGCCTTTGCCTCTGGTTGGATGGCCGTGCGCGGGGCGCGGCGACGGCGCAGCTATGAACGGGGGTTTGTGCTCTCAGATCACGCCGACTGGCCTGGGCTGCTCCAAACTGTGCAAGATACCGGCGCCAGCCAAATCTACGTCACCCACGGGCAGTCCGATGTGCTATCGCGATATTTGCAGGAAACCTTGCACCTAAACGCCATGCCCCTCAACACGTTATTTGAGGGAGAGGGAGACATTTAACGACTCGGCCCATTCAGCACATACCGAGCACAGCGCTTAAAGTAGTGGGTGAAATGATTTATTTCATCGCTCCAGCCATGACCCCTTCCACTACCGATCAGCGTCAGCCTTTGCGCACCGAGCTAGCCCGACTGCCCGACTGGCTGCGTCGCCCCATTGGCAACGCCAGCGATATTTCCACCGTGCAGCGGCTGATCAAAACGCGAGGCATTCACACCATCTGCGAAGAAGGCCGCTGCCCCAACCGGGGAGAGTGCTACGCCAACCGCACCGCCACCTTTTTGTTGATGGGAGCCACCTGCACCCGCGCCTGTGCCTTTTGCCAGGTAGACAAGGGCCATGCTCCCATGCCCCTCGACCCCCACGAGCCCGATAAGGTGGCGGAGTCGGTGCAGCAGCTTGGGCTGCGCTATGTGGTGTTGACCTCGGTGGCCAGGGACGATTTGCCCGATCATGGGGCTGGCTGGTTTGTCACGGTGATGGAACGCATCCGCCAGGCCAAGCCTGGCACTGAAATTGAGGTGCTAACCCCAGACTTCTGGGGAGGAACAGAGCGTGACGCCGCCCAGTCCGCACGAGTGCAGACCGTAGTAGCGGCTCAGCCCGCCTGCTACAACCACAACCTAGAAACGGTGCGGCGGCTGCAAGATCCCGTGCGGCGGGGGGCCAAGTACGACCGCTCCCTGCGGGTGCTGGCCCTGGTGAAGGCGTTTGACCCGGCTATGCCCACCAAGTCAGGGTTGATGATGGGGCACGGCGAAACCGAAGCCGAGCTGATTGAGGCCATGACCGATCTGCGCCGGGTGGGGTGTGATCGCCTGACCCTGGGCCAGTACATGCGGCCATCACTAGCCCATCGCCCGGTAGAGCGCTACTGGACACCCCAGGAGTTTGACCGCCTGGGCGACATAGCCCGCCAACTGGGCTTTTCCCATGTGCGCTCTGGGCCGCTGGTACGCAGCTCGTACCATGCCGGAGAAGCCCCGTGAGCCAGCCCCTCTGGCGGCTGATTCCACCCCTGGAGGCGGCGGGGGCGGTGCATATGGCCCTGGATGAATGGCTGCTCGATCAGCACCAGCATCACGGCCATCCACCGGTTCTGCGCTTTTACACCTGGAACCCCGCCGCCATTTCCCTGGGGGTTAGCCAGCGGCGGCAGATACCAGAGCACTGGGCTACCCTCACCTGGCAGGGTAAGCCCGTTGATATCGTGCAGCGCCCC
>JAAUUR010000181.1 GCA_012031045.1 Leptolyngbyaceae cyanobacterium SM2_5_2 | reverse complement strand
TGGCAGGAATAGCCGAGAAAGCAGAGGCAACTTAGAGATTAGCGGAGTAAACAGGCTGAAAAGGCCCGGATGAGCTCCATCTAGAAGGTGTGCGTTCAACTTTTGAGCGCTGGGTTGAGGGATCGCGGCGGGGATCGCGGCGGGCCTCGATCTGATAGGATTTTTGAGATTAGTGTTTAATTTGCCAGGAGTTAGTGATGTCTCAAAATGTTGCCCCGACGACCGGAGCCGATGCCGTTGATGTGGCTATTGCCAACGGGGTTGACTTAGATGGCACCCCGATTCCGGTGGCCAAACTCGACCTCTACAACACTGTGATGGCTAAAGAAGCCCAGCGTCAGCGCAGTGGGGTCATTAACTCCATGCGGTCTCGCATTGTTCGCATTGGGGCCAAGCACTACGCTCAAGATGCCCTCAACCAGATGTTGCTGGATGCTGACTTTGCGCCTCTCAAGGCGAAGGAAATTGCCTACTTCTACGGCGATAAATAGCGTCCCTTCGCCAATCGGCTGAAATGAATTCCAGGATTGGTAATCGTTACATGTCTTCCTGACTCTCTCAACAGGGGTGAGCCAGGGCTGAGGCGACTGCCTGGCCAGGAAATGTTTTTACGTTAGTCTGGCTTCTTGATAGCGCTCTGGAGCATAGCGAGAGGCCAGCAGGCCAGTGGCCTCTTCGAGGTTGAGAGTCTGCACCAGCAGACCCTCTTGCCCGTAGGGTAAATAGGCCTGGCATTCCCCCGATGGTGTGATCAGGCTGGTCGCAGATTCTTGATAGCGCAGGGCATAGTTAACGCTGGCAAAGTAAATGGTATTCTCGCGGCTGCGCATGATCATGGCCTTTTCGTAGTATGGCCCGTCTGCGGCACCCCACTGGGTCAACTGCGGCCCCTGGCGATCGTAACCAGTGTGTTGGGGATGAAAGACAATCTTAGCCCCGCGCACCGCCGCCCAGCGTACCGTTTCGGGGTAGCGCCAGCCCTCGTGGCAAATCGCCACTCCAAACTTGACGCCATTAACTTCGAAGATTTGCCGAGTTGTACCGGGCACGTAGAACGCCTCCTCAGTTGGGTCGATTTGGTTCTTGGTCTGCACGCCCTGAATTTGGCCATCTGCGTTGATGACGTAGGCGGCAATCTGCCGACCGGTCTGCGTGAACCGTTCTGTGCCCAGGATAGTGGCTATGCTATACTGCTTCGCCCATTGGGCCACCGTTTGCATGACCCGCTCCTGGATGGCTGGAGCAAAGGGCAGGACCTCAAAATCCTGACCCCTCAAACCGGGTAAATAGGCTTCTGTGAAGCAGACGATTGCAGCTCCACGGGTTGCCGCTTCAGCTAAGAACCCCTCAACTTTAGCTAGTCCTTCCGCCAATGTTGAGGCGACTCGTGGGGAGGCTAGGGCAATGATCATCAGTTACTCAGGCAACGGATTTGCCTCCTTCACACCCTTAGGCAACGGGATAAAATCCGACTCGCCGGGTACTGGAGCAAATTGGCCGTTGTGCCAGTCGGCTTTGGCCTGCTCAAGGCGCTCAATCCGACTAGACACAAAATTCCACCACTTGTAACGAGTTCCCAGAGGTTCACCCCCAATCACAATACAACGGGCAGCTTTGTCAGTTGTTATTGTGGTAGTTGCACCCTTGGATAGAACCGCCAGGCGATGCTGAGGAAGCACCGTTTGGTTGATTTGCAAACCCGCCGTGACGCTGTAGACGGCTCGCTCGCTGTAATTAGCCTCCAGGGTAAACCTGGCCTGGGGCTCCAACACCACATCTAGGTAAAGAATTGGGGAAAAGACCTTAACCGGGGACATGTAGCCATGGGACTGACCGGCAATTAGCGTAATACTCGCTCCGGCAGCCTGCCAGGTCGGTAAGGTAGAAGCCGGGTAGTGGTTAAACCAGGGGTCAGTTTCTTCATCCGCCGTGGGTAGCGCCACCCAGGTTTGAATGCCGTGAATGGTGGATTCTTCCCGACGATCGCGATCCGGCGATCGCTCAGAGTGACTAATCCCTCGTCCTGCCGTCATCCAGTTGACCGCGCCGGGTTGGATTTCCTGCACCGTGCCCAAGCTATCGCGGTGCAACAGGGCTCCCTCAAACAGATACGTCACCGTAGCCAAATTAATGTGGGGATGGGGTCTGACATCAACGCCGTCGCCCGCTGGAAGCACAGCTGGCCCCAAATGGTCAAAAAAGATGAAAGGCCCGACCATCTGCCGACCAGGATAGGGGAGGCTGCGGCGAGCCACAAAGCCCCCCAAATTCTTGGTCTCTGGTTCAATCAGCTGATCAATAGTCATAGGTATTCATGAAATAGCCGTCGCTTAGCCATACCACCCAGATTTTAGCTGTATGCCCTGGCAACAAGAGGCTCAGCTAGATGATCCTATGGGCCTACCAAGGTGAATGAAGGGGTTAGGCCGCCACAAAAACAGGGCGTTTTGGCAGGTCAAACTCCGGGCAAACCAGAAAACTTGTAATATTCCGAATGCTTTTTATCTGAACTTAACCCATTTGCCGTAGATTGCTGTTAGCCGTTATCCGAGGAGTTGCTATGGACGGGTGTGTGGTTACTGATTTAGTCGTACACAGCAAGCATAACTGCTTTCAGTTCAGTCCAGAACAGATGGAAACCTTACAAAACACCGGGGTATCTGCCCATCTAGAACCCGGCACTAATATTGTGAAAATTCGCACGGGCTCTTTTGGTTACCGGGCTGAAGCAGATCATCAAAATGAGCCGCTGGTGCTGTTGTGGATCTACGGCGGCAGAGTGGTGAATAAGAAAACCAATGTACCGGTCAGCGCTACCTGGGTTTCCCTCAATGGCTATGACGATGCCCTGGTAATGGATGTGGTAGAACCTGCCACTCTCTGCGCCTTCTTCTTTGACACCTACCGCGACGATAACGATGAAGAGCTAACGGTGTCGGTTGTTCGTATTTAGGTGGGCGATCTCGCCTAATCGTTTTGTTCTTTGCCCCTACAGCGCTACCTATGGCACATTCGAGATCTACCCTGGCACATTTGACGGCCCTTGCCCTGGCGGCGGCGACGATCACCAGCTTTGGCGGGGTACGTTTTCCCCGGTCAACGGCTCTGGCTCAAACCCCGACCAATACTCCCGAAACCTTTCCCATTCCCAGTACCCTGCCTGCCGAGGCCATCCTTTCCGTAGATGGCTCCACCAGTATGACGGTGGCCAACGAAACCCTGCGGCAGCGGTACCTGAAGCAGTTTCCCAATGCCAAAGTCGAGCTCAATGCTAGCCGTACCGATGAAGCTCTCCAGGCCCTGGTTGGGGGGGATCTAGATGTAGTCGCGGCTGGGCGACCCTTAACCCAGGCCGAGCGTGATCAAGGGCTGGTGGCCATTCCTATTCAGCGGGAAAAAATTGCCATTATCGTTAGCCCCGACAATAGCTTTACTGGCGATTTGACCTTTGTGCAGTTCGCTGAAATGTTTCTGGGCGAAGTGAGCGACTGGTCACAGGTGGGTGGCCCCGCTCAGCCGGTGCGCTTTGTAGACCGTCCTGACTACAGCGACACCCGCCGCGCCCTGAGTCAATATACGGTATTTGCTGAGCGACCCTTTCAGCCCGGCGCCACCGTTGACCCCGTTGCCGAAGACACCACGGATGCCGTTGTCGCGGCATTGGGGGATAACGGCATTGGTTATGCCGTTGCGTCCCAGGTGCTGGGCCGCGACGATGTGCGGATTTTGGCCATGCACCAAACCCTGCCCGACGATCCTCGCTACCCCTACTCCCAACCTCGCTACTACGTTTACAACAGCCGTAACCCCAGCCCAGAAGCCCTGGCTTTACTTGGGTTTGCCACCACAGCGCCAGGTCAAGAGGTGATTCAAGACGCCACGGCGGCCACCCCAGCCACGCCTAGCCCGGTGGTCACACCCCCGGCTACCCCTGAGCCCGCAGTTGAAGCGCCAGCGGCCACTCCTGTACCTACGGCGGCAGCACCTACGACGGAAGCACCTACGACGGATCAAGACACGGCGCTGGTGCCTTCAGACAGCGATGCTGCCGCCGGACAACGGGGCAGATTTCCCTGGTGGCTGCTGTTGATTCCACTCCTGGGCGGGCTACTTTGGTGGCTGCTGAAGAGCAAGGGCGGGGCACCCGTAGCGGCTCCCCTGGTGCCCGCTGCGGTGCCGGATGAGGCCAGCCGTATTATTCTGACACCTCGAAACTGCCGCCGTGCCTATGCATATTGGGAAGTGCCGGATAGGCACCGGGCTAGCGCGCGCGATCGCGGTGGACGCAACCTGATGCTGCGCCTCTTTGACGTGACTGATCGTGACCTGGAGCGGCATCCCCCGGTTCGCATAGAACAGTACAGCGTCAGCGAAAACCAGCAAGACCTGCATGTGCCGATTCCTGTAGACAACCGGGATTACATGGTGGAGCTGGGCTACGTAACCGGCGAAGATCACTGGCTACCCCTAGCTAAGTCTGACCCGGTGCGCGTACCGGCTTGTCCGGTAGGAGAGGACGAAGTTGAGCAGGGGACGGGTGGTTTAGCCCTGCCCAGTGCGGCTTTGGCCGGAGGTGCAGCTTTGGCTGGGGGTGTAGCCCTGGCTGGAGCCGCGCCGGTGTGGGCCAGCTAGACCGTGAGGCTGGGCCTAAAGGTGAGGTTGCCTCTAGCCGCATTATTCTGACTCCGCGCACCAGCGAAAAAGCCTATGCCTACTGGGAAGTGCCTGACACGGCCAGGGCGGCGGCGAAGGCCGAGGGTGGCGTGCATCATCAGCTACGGGTCTACGATGCTACCGACATTAATCTCAATCAGCAGCCTGCCCACAGCGTTTTGGTCTACGACGTGAATGAGGCCGACCAGGATCGAGTTGTGCCGATTCCCCAGGCCGAGCGGGACTATGTGGCCGAAATTGGCTACGAAACTAACGGTGGCGAATGGCTGGATCTGGCTCGTTCTGACTCTGTGCGGGTACCCGCTAACTGGTGGCCTGACTTAACCGGGCTCGGCTCAGGCGCAGCAGGCATCGGAGCAACGGCTCTGGGCGTGGCGGCTGGCGCCGCCCTAACGGATTCCTCTGCGCCTACCCCCACCAAAACCCCTGAGGCTCTATCTGCTTCTATCCCCGCAGATACGCCGACTCCGGCACTGGATGAGTTGAGTCATGGTTCCCTATCAACGGACATTTCAACACCAGCTCCTGGCGATCTGGGTGATGCGGCCCTAACTATAAATGTTGCGGTTCCCGCGGTTGACGATCTGGGTGATGCGGCCCTAATATCCGGTGTAGTCCCCGGTGCTATGCCCGGTGCCGTCACCCTTGGGGAAGTAGCGGCTGGTGCCGGAGTAGCGGCCGCTATGGCTACTCCTTCTGGCCAAGGCCAGTGCGCCATTCAAACGCTGACTCTCCACAGTCGCCATCATGCTGTGCTGCTGGATGCTGGCCAGATGCAACACCTGCAAGAGCATGTTGCTGTGGGCTATTCCCTAGATCCAGGTTCCTACATCGTCCGGATTAAGGAAGGGGCGTTTAGTTATGGTGACCCCAGCCAGCCTGGGGAACCGCTAGTGATGCTGTGGATTTACGGCGGTAAAGTAACAAACTTGAAAACGGAGGTATCCGTTGACGCCACCTGGTCTACCTTAAATGGCTACGCCGATACCCTCTCTCTAGAGGTAGATGAACCCGCTCAAATGCGGGCTTTCTTCATCGACACCTTCCCAGAGAACAACTTGGGTGAGGTGGTTTTGTCGGTAGTACGGCTTTAAGCCCCTCCTGCAAAGCTCACCCAGCACCGTTCTGCATCTACAAATAGACCTGGACGCCTACCCTAAGATCGACCCCTTAGATTGACCCCTTAGATCGAAATTGGAAATACCCAATCTTGGTAGCCGCTATCACGGCCTTCGGTAATGGCTGTGAGCTTATCTCGCAGGCGGTTGGTCAGGGGTCGGTCGGTGGGCAGCACGTAGGTTTCTACTTGGCGAACGGGGGTAATTTTAGCCGCGGTGCCGCTGAGGAAGACTTCGTCGGCAATCAGCAGTTCAGATTTATCGACCGGGCGTTCAACCACTTCAATACCCATATCGCGGGCCAGGGCAAGGATGCTGTCGCGGGTAATGCCCTCTAGAATATCTTGCTCGTAGCCGGGGGTAATCAGCTTGCCGTTGCGCACCACAAACACGTTCATGCCCGATGCCTCGCTCACCTTGCCCTGGGAGTTCATCAAAATTGCCTCGTCAAAGCCCGACTCTACCGCCTCAGTTTTGGCCAGGGAAGAGGTGATGTAAGCACCGCTAATTTTGCCGCGCAGGGGCAGGCTGCGGTCTTCCTGCCGATGCCAGGAGCTGATCCGGCAGGAAACACCCTCTGGAGAGAGGTAATCACCCAGTTCTAGCCCGTAGACAAAGAAATTCTTCTCCACCTTGTGCAAGCGGGGCGAAATGCCTAAATCTGAGGTGTACACAAAGGGCCGAATGTAAAAGGAGACGGTGGGGCGATTTTTCTTGACAAAATCAATCAGCACCGCCTGAATTTTATCCGCTGGTAGGTCGTAGTTGAGCAGGCGAGCGCTGGTGCTGAGGCGCTGACAATGGCGGTCGAGCCGAAACAGCAAAATTTGCCCACTGGTTTGAGGGTCGGGGATGCCACGCAAGCCGCCAAACGCGCCTGTTCCGTAGTGCAGGGCGTGGGTAGCAATGGAGATTTTGGCGTCGTTAAAGTCCCGAAACTGGCCTTCAAAGTAGGCAATAGGCAGAAAGTTATGCATGACTACGGCTGAACTGAGGTTAGAAATTGGCAATAAGTTCTTTACAAGGATAGTGCCAATTTTGCTATCCCGTTAGAAGTTCAGTCTTCTTATGGCGTTTCCTTGCCTGGTAAGGTGCAGCCTGTCTACTAGAATCCAGGATTGTAGGGCCATCCGTTTGTGCGCCCAAACCATACTCTCGGCCTTCCTTCCGCCCTTTGCTCGCCAGCTTCCTGTACTGGGGCAGGCCGATTTATCGGTATCCGCAGCCAGATTTACATCTTCAGGCAGATTAAAAATTAGAGTTTAGGCCTGATGCTGAAGGCGGCTCGGCAGGCTAAACAAAACTATGGCCATTATGGTTCTGGAGAATAGCGGCTACGTCTTTGGCAAAGGACTGCTAGGACAATTGGGAGGGATGACACCGTGCCTGGCTCAGCTCTTAAAAGAGCCGATTACCGATCCGGTGGCCATCTTTCTCACCATTCTGGCGATTATGCTGGTAGCGCCGCTGTTGGTAGAGCGGCTGCGGTTGCCGGGCCTTATCGGGCTGATTTTGGCGGGGGTGCTGGTGGGGCCTCACGGGCTAGGCATTCTGGAGCGCGACAGCACCATTGTGCTGCTGGGAACCGTGGGGCTGCTGTTTTTGATGTTCCTGGGCGGATTGGAAACCAACCTGGACGACCTGAAACGCAACGCCGAGCAACCGATTATTTTTGGCTTGGCTACATTTATAATGCCGATGCTGTTGGGTACCGGCACAATGCTGGCCCTGGGTTACGGCTTTTGGGCCTCGGTGTTGGTCGCCTCTTGCCTGGCCTCCCATACCCTGGTGGCGTTGCCAGTGTTGAATAAGCTAGGCATTATGCGCCACCCGGCTTCTACCACGGCCCTGGGCGGAACGCTGATTACTAACGTACTGGCCCTGCTGGTGCTGGCTGTGGTCGTCAAGGCTGACCAAGGAGACCTGACCCTGGGTTTCTGGCTATTTTTGATTCCAGCCCTGACGATCTATACGTTTTCGGTGCTGTGGGGCATTCCCAGGCTGGGGCGATGGTTCTTTAAAACCTTTGGCCATGATGAAGGCGCGGAATTTACCTTTGTGCTGGCGGCGCTCTTCGTAGCGTCATACCTGGCCAGCCTGATTGAAATTGAGCCCATCGTCGGGGCGTTTTTGGCCGGTGTTGCCATTACCCAAATTATCCCTCGCCTCAGCCCGTTGATGAATCGCATTCAGTTTATTGGCAACACGCTGTTTGTGCCCATCTTCCTGATTTCGGTGGGCATGTTGGTGGATCCGCTGATTTTAGTGCAGGATTTGCGAGCGCTTACGTTCGCAGCCATTCTTGTTCTGACCGAACTGGTTAGCAAATTCTTGGCGGCCTGGGGGACGGCACGGTGGTTCCGATGGCCCTTTGCTAGCGGCATGGCGATGTTTGGCTTGTCAATGGCCCAGGCCGCCTCTACCCTGGCCGCCATTACCATCGCCTTTGATATTAACCTGGTGGACGAACTGGTCGTGAACGCCATCATTGTGATGATCTTGGTGACCTGCGTGCTGTCTCCCTGGGTGGTGGCCCGCTGGGGCGTGCAACTCCAGAGCCAGTTAGCGGAGCCCAGCCAGAGTACTGGTGCTCGACAGGAGATATCTCCTCAGTTGGGCCAACGTATTTTGGTACCGGTGGCCAACCCTAACACAGAGGATAATCTGCTACAGCTGGCAATCATCCTGACCCATCGGGTCAAAGGGACGCTGTTGCCGCTGCATGTTCTGCCCGATCGCGCTCAGCCCATCACCGAGGCCGACAAAATTCGCCAGCGTCGTCTGCTGGACACCGCCGAAACCATTGCCCATGCTGCGGCAGTGCCAGTGGAGGCTATCGCCCGCATTGATGACTCCGTTGACTGGGGCATTCTACGCACTGCCCAAGAGCGCGATGCCGACCTGCTGATCTGCGGTTGGAAGGGGCAGTCCACCTATCGGGAGAACTTTTTTGGTGGCATTATTGACCGAATTGCGAGATCGGCAACTGTTCCAGTGTTGATTACCCGCCTGCCCCAACCCATTGAAAACACGGCTCAGGTCTTGTTAGCCCTAACCAGTTGGCCAACCAACTTGGGCAATGTTACAGCTACCCTAACAATGGCTCAGGGTTTGGCAGAGGAACTGAAATCTCCCTTCCATGTACTCCAGGTCACGACTGGCTCCGCCCGTGACCAGCGCTTCACCACCTGGCTGAAGGATCAGCAGGTGGATATCCAGGTTGCCCAAGGCAACTCGGTGCGGCGGGTAACGGAGGCCATCCAGGCCAACACCCTGCTGATTCTGATAGCCAGCGCCCGCCGCTATCAGGGCAGCCAGCCAGCCCTTGGCCGAGGGCCAGAAGCCATTACCCGTGCCAATTGGGAGACAAATATTGTGATTGTAAATTTCCCAGGTTAGGTGAGGCGGAAGAATGGAGGATAAAGGATGAAGGCAGAGGGATGATTAAGATGCTGGTTCATCTGTCGCTAGAGACACTGGGGTTCTGCTTGGGGTGGTGGAAGATTGTCCTTGCTAATCCCAGGAGAACCCCGATTTCTCTGGCGTTTTATCGCCTAGCGTTCGCTACTTATCCCCCGCCGCCGCGTCATCAGGCTGATCACACCGCCCCGGCTACCCGTTTCCTCCACCGCTTGCAGGAAGGCCTCAAAGCTGGGGGTGTTGGGCTGCACCGGCACCGGGCGTGACCACTCAAGCCGCTCGCAATAGCCCGTGGAGGAGAGGCGATGGATGGCTTCTTCGACCGCGCGGCGATCACCCAGCAAAATATGCCGAACAATTTCTTGACCGTAGG
>JAAUUR010000180.1 GCA_012031045.1 Leptolyngbyaceae cyanobacterium SM2_5_2 | reverse complement strand
TTTTTGGAATAATTTGATCGTAAGAATTAGATTGAAGATAACGACGTTTACCCTGCTCCCAATCCTCAATAAATCTAGGCAAAACCTGACCGATCAAACCCACACAATATGCGGAAAATAAATCCGGTGTACACGGCACAAGGAAATAGTCCGAAGAGTACAAAGCTGCTCTTACCAGAGTGTTGAAAGAAGGAGGTAAATCTATCAGCACAAAATCATATTTTTTGCTAAAATCTCTCTCAACTGCCTCAACCAAACTTGAAGGCATCAAAAAGCGATAAAGTCCAGCTCCCCCTATGACATCCGTGCCTACGTTTAGAATATCAGAAAAGTTATTAAGCCAAAAATCTCCAGGGACAATATCAAGATTATCATTTTTCTCATGTTGATACTTTGGCTTTGCAATATAGGGCTTTCCTGGGGCGCTTTGCTGGATGTATGGCAAAAGCAAAAGCACGAATCGTTTTTCCGTATGGAAGCTCAGAAGAACTCTCGAGAAAAGTTGAAAACTCTACATCCCCCAAAGCAGCTATTGATAAATTGCATTGAGGATCGAAATCAATTACTAAAACTTTCTTTCCTTTATATGAAAGAGATGTTGCCAAATTCCAAAGTGTAGTTGTTTTTCCAACACCACCTTTATTGTTAAACAGGGCAATAACCTTTGCCATTGGGTTCTCCTTTATTCTAAGCCAATAAGAAACTTGTCGCTTTTCAAAAACTGGGCCTGACTTCAGTTGTTTAACAGGGGCAGGAAAATTCTCATATCGCTTCCTCCAGTTACCCACAGCAGCAGGACTAACACCTGCTAATTCAGCTACTTCAAAAAGACCAATCAATTCCTCATCCATTTCAGTTGACGTATTCGCCGTAGAAATCCTTGTCATCAACATTGTGAATTCTATTCACAGGTTTGTCAAGTGAATTTTGTGAATAAGTTCACGCTGATAGCAATCGCACCTACACTCGCTCCCTCACCCGCTTACCCCGCTCTGGGTGTAACAACCGGCTCACCGTATCGGCACTCACCCCCGCCTGCTCGGCAATGGCCGCAAACGTCCACCCCCGCTCCGCCTTCGCCGCCTGTAGAAGCTCCAGCCCCTCCGGGCTGGCCAGAAAACTGCGCGATTGAGACGACATAGGCGTTGGTGACAAAGAGGGCTTTGTTCAAGGGTATCCGGCGATTCCAGAAACCGGGTTGCTTCTTTGGCTTGTCATCACCCTTCGCCCCTGGCCCAGAACCCGGTTTCTCACCCAAGGTGCGTTGACTTATGATCGATCCATGACCAAAAGGCGATGACCTATGCTGACACGTTACATCCAAACTGCCATGCACCAGGCGATCTACGAGCTCCTAGACGACGGTACCTTCTATGGAGAAATTCCTACCTGCCCAGGGGTTTTAAGCAATGCTACTACCTTAGAAGCCTGCCGCGAAGACCTCCAAAGTGTCCTAGAAGATTGGCTCATTCTCGGATTACGCCTTGGGCATACCTTACCTATTTTGAACGACATCGACCTTAACCCCGCTGCGGTTGAGGTGGCCTAATGCCCACCTTCGGCCCTATCAATCGCAACGACCTGATCCGACACCTCAAAATGCTTGGTTTTGACGGGCCATACTCCGGCGGCAAACATCAATTCATGGTCAAGGAAAGCTTTCGGTTAACCATTCCCAATCCCCACCAGGGCGACATTGGCAAAGCCCTATTGACCAAAATCCTTCGCCAGGCCCAGATCAGCCGTGAAGACTGGGAGCGCTTGAATTGATTGTCTAGCCCGCTCAGCCCTTGCGGCCTGGAGCCGCTTCAGCCCCTCCGAGCTGGCCAAAAAACCGCGCGATTGAGACGACATAGGCGTTGGCGACCAAGAGGGCTTTGTTCAAGGGTATCCGGCGATGCCAGAAACCGGGCTTCTTCTTCGGCTTGTCGTAATCCTTGGTTACTGGCCCAGAGCCCTGGTTTATCATGTCGCCAGCAAGGTCGTCCTACCAACAAAGCAAGCCATAATGACAGAAGGATTTACCCTCACTGAGCACGCCCGCTACCAAATGCGAGATCGCGCCATTGAGCCTGCCTGGGTAGACGCTACCCTTTCTGCACCTCAACGGTTGTTGTCCTTAGCCGATAGCTACGGCAACACCCACTATCTCAGGCAAATTTCTGACTTCGGAGATCGCTGGCTGCGCGTGGTTGTCAACCCAACTGTGGAACCTCAAAAGGTTGTAACCGTCTTTTTCGACCGGAGAGTGAAATGAAGCTAATAGTCCACAAAGAAGACGACGCTCTCTATCTGCGCCTCGAGATACCGCTATCGTCGAATCAGAAGAGGTGAGCGACGGCATCATCCTCGACTACAACGCCGAGGGCAAAGTTGTAGGGGTCGAGGTGTTGTACGTCAGCCAGCGCAGCCCCAACTCCTGGCAGCAAATTCTCCTAGAAACTGTTCCTAACTAGCCAATAATATCTGGGGAAGCCAGAAACCGAGATTTTTCTTTGGCTTTTCCTAACCCTTTGTTATTGCCCTAGACACCCGGTTTCTAGCTCCACAATTCAAGACGCTGCTATGTAGGGATGAATTTTCTCCAGGGCATCGGCTTCTTCTTGCTGGGCCTGGTAGAAATCCCACCGCAGTTGTAGCGTCATCCAAAATCGGTAGACATGCCAAAAAACTGTCCGAAGTATTGTTTGTTGATTCAGGCGTTTTAATAGCGCTCAACCCAGCCAGATCGCAACAGACCGCTCACCCATGGCAGAAACCCTGCCTCCAAGAGGTTACTTCTGAGCGATGGCCTTGCCAGTTGGTAGGATAGACAAAGCTATCCCATTAGCCCAGGAACTCAGCCGTGGACACCATTGCTATTCAGGTCGATGAGGAAATCGCTAAGGCCTACCGCGAAGCTGAACCCTCCGAACAGCTCAAAATTCAGCAGCTCTTAAATCGCTGGCTGAAGCAGACCATGCAGCGCCGCCCGCTCGAAGCTATCATTCAAGACATGCAGGCTCAAGCCCAGGCCAGTGGGCTAACCCAAGGTATTTTGAACGAAATCCTTGCCGATGAGTGATTTGAGGTTCGTTGTCGATACGAACACATTCATCAGCAGCGTCTTAATCGCCTCATCTGTGCCAGACCTGGCAATTCAGAAGGCAAGGCGGACTGGCATTTTGCTCTTTTCCGACGTAACCTTTGAAGAATTGAGCCAGGTTATCTTGCGCCCCAAGCTTGATCGATATGTCGCCATCGACCCTCGCGTTGAATTTATCGCCAGGCTCAGAGAAGAGGCCGAACAGGTCGATATTCAAGAGCGCATTGTAGCTTGTCGGGATCCTAAAGATGATCAGTTTCTTGAAGTAGCCATCAACGGCAACGCCAGTTGCATGATCACAGGCGACCAAGATCTGCTGGTGCTGCATCCCTTCCGCAATTTGGAGATTGTTTCACCGGCTCAGTTCTTAACCATAGGTTAGCCGCGTCGGGTGGCGTTAGGCGGCCAACAGCCCCCGCCGCCCTTCCCCAGATTTTGCTCCGCCGTAACCCACCGCTTACCCATCGCCAGCAGCCCCAGCATCCAAAAAAACGGGTGTAGTACCATTTAGGTATAACCAAGAGGTTCAGCCATGACCCAGAGCCCTATTGAATACCTCACAGACCTGGAAGGTAATCCCAGGGCCGTGGTTATTCCCATCGATTTGTGGCGGCAGCTTTTACCCCAAGGGGGCGACTCTACTGAAGAGCTAGCTGAGAACCTGGAAGATTATTGTCTCAACAACACTATGGATGAAGCCCAAGCAACGCCTTTGCTGAGCCGGGAAGAGGCTCTACGGTTCCTGGCCGAGGAGGACAGCGATTGAAGGTTGAATACCGCAAACTCTTCTTAAAAGATCTGAAGGTGATTTCAGAAATCGCGACATCCAGACCCCAGGGTTCTGCGCTAATGGCCAACAGATGATGCCGTGCCAAAGCAGAACCCTGGGGTCTTTGATAGCGGCATCGTCCAAGCGTGAAAGCTACAATCAAAACAACTTGCCTGCTCAAGGAATCCTATGCTGAGAACTGTTGAAGGCATGTACCAAGATGGGCAGATTCAACTGTCAGAGTTACCCGATGGAGTCGGCAATCGCGCCCAGGTGCTCGTGACCTTTATTCAGCCGGGCAGCCTTGACCCCACCAAGCACCGTTATCATTGAGACAGGATTCATCCGGCAGAGCCCTTCGCTATGACCGCAACCCCAGAACCTGTGGATTTTCAAAGTGAGGTGCTTGAGCGACTTGAGCGGCTTGAGCAAAGGTTAGATGCTAGTGTTCGGCGGCTTGAGCAAAAACTCGACACCGACATCCAGCGGCTAGATGAGCGCACCAACAGGTGGGAAGAACGTTTCTTACAACTATCGAAGGATAATCTGGCAATTTCGCGCACCGTCATCATTGCGGCGGCCACGGTGGTTATTTTCGGCAGTTTGCTCGACAAAGCAAACATTCTCGTGGAAGGCGCAGCCAGACTCTTGGGCAAATAAGCGCGTATTCAACGTCCACCTTCCTCTAAGGGTGGGGCGGTGGTTTGCGTTGAGAGGGCCAGGCCAGCCCAGGCTGGTGCAACGCCAGGGATTGTTTGAGGTGGGCCAGGGTGAGCAGGGGTGGGTCGCTTTGTTGGGCCAGGGCGATCGCGGTTTGGGCCAGGGCCATAATCTCACCACCGGACAGCGGTAGCTTGGCTAATCGCGCCCAGCGCACTTGGCGATCTAGGTTTAGATCGGCAGGGATGGCCTGTTGCCACAGGGTTTGGCGGGCTGCTGCGGTGGGCAGCGGAAACTCAATCACCCCATCGAAACTCTGACGACAGGATGGTTTGATTGTGTGGAGGTAGTGGGTTGTAAAGAGGATTAGGCCAGGCTGAGCCCGCCGCTGGTTCAGCCACTGCTGCACCAGTGCAGGCTCTATGATGGCGATCGCCCCCACCAGTGCTGAGCCGCTTTAACCACCACAACGCCGGGCGGCATCCCCGCCAGCTATCCATTAGGGTATCGGCCTGGGGTGTGGCCAGGGCAGCCAGGTCGAGCAGCAGCAACGGCAGGTTCAACTGGGTGGCTAAATGCCAGGCGGCCTTGGTTTTGCCAGTACCGCTTTTCCCAAAGAACAAAAACAGCGGGCTGGGAAAATCTTGCGCCTGTGCCCGGGCCACCACGGCATCCAGCTGAGCTAAGGTCGCCGCTGGCAGTATCAACTTGGAAGTCGGCGCCAGGGGTTCTGCTTTGAGAAAGACCTGGGTAGCTGGCATGGCCCAGTGGCTCACCTGGGTCGGGTCGGGCGTTTCGGCCAGTAAGTAGGTGGTCAGCGGCTCAGTCAGGCGCAGATGGCGGCTGAGCAGGGTTGTATCTTCGGTGCTGGCCCACTCTACCAAGCCGAGATGCACCAGGCGGCTGTCGGGGGCTATCAGGGGGCGGGCCTGGCGCCATTCCTGGTCGTTGCGGCAGAGCAGGCGCAGGCATAGATCCACCGTGGGTAAATCCCACTCTGACTCGTCGTGGTGGTATTGCAGATAGCCGTAGAGCCGCCCAAACCGCTGGTTAATTTCAGGGGCCAGGGCCATGAGAATCACATTTTTCTCGAAGGGGCTGAGCTCGAGCTGGTCACGCAGTTGCGGCAGGGCCAGCACAATGCCCTGTTGCTGGCTGGCCTGGATGCGGGCCTCGATTTGCTGGGTGTGGCTGGCATTGCGCCCCTGGTTAGTTTGGGGTGGCCGGGCATGATCGTACCCTGGCTGGCCATTGAGGGTAATGATGCCCTTCCACCAGTGACTGGTAACCCGATCCTGCGCGGATAGGGCAAAGTCGTCAATGTCCTGAATCTCGCGCTTCTGGCGAGACACGGCTACCATCAACAGGCGGTCGAGCCAGGCCAGCTCGGCCCGCAGATAGGCCCAGTTATCGGCAAAGGGCGAAGGATTAGGGTTGGACATGGCCAATCACCCGAATAAACTCCAGGGGTAAGCCGTCGGCATCGGCAATAAAGGCGACTTCGTAGACGCGATCGCCAATGATCTGCTGCTGGGGTTCCAGTAATATCGTCAGCGCTTTGGTAGAGCCCTCCTCTGCCGCAAAGGATTGGCGCACCGCCGCTAACCAGTTCGGCAAACTATCGACCTGCTCGGTTAAATCAAAGGACAGGTGGTAGTAGCCGGTGTAGTGCTCGTCGCCAAAGGCATCGGCGGCGGGGCGGGGTTCCGGTACTTGAATCAGCTCAATCCGGCCTCCCAGTCCTTCAATCCAGCAGGCTAGGGTGATGCCAGCGGTAAAGCGCTCGTGGACGGTAAAGCCAAGCCGTTCGTAAAAGCTATGGCTTGGTGAATATCCTGCGTGCGAATAGACGCATGGTGAAGCATTAGGCCGACTACTCAAACAACCGAAAATAGGGATAGCAGTCACCGGCACGCCGGGCTCTTTCTCCAGGCTGAAGTTAATCACCGCCCACTGAGGATCGTCTTCGGGGCTGGGGCTAAACTCAACCGGCAGCCCGTAGAGTTTGGGTGAAGCCGAGACATCCACCTGGCCCCGCCAGGGCGAATTACGCTCCAGGTAGGCATTCACCAGGTCTTTGTAGCGCTCGGCAATAATCACCCGGGTGGCCCGATAGCCCTGGGTATACAGCCGATCTAACGCTTCGTGGATTTCAAAGCGAATGCCGTCTGGGTGGGTGTGCTGACGATACCATTCACCATCCCACTGTCGCCAGTGCCGCCCCGACTGAAGATGCACCAGTTCTTTAGTGTCGGGGTTAGCCTCAAAGGCACCGTGGCGGGTGCATAAATAGGTATCAGTCAGGGTCAAGGCCGGGATCGTTTGACGACAGTGAGGGCACTGGATTTCTGGGCCGTAGATGGGATACTGCAAGGCGGAATTAACCATTGGGCTGAAACCAGTTGCGTCCTCGAATGGGGGAATAACTACACTCCGTAGACGTATTATACCTGTGGGAACTGGTTGACTCCGTAGTTAGCATTGCCCCTGAACCGAAACCCTAAGATTTTTTGAGAACTTTATGGCCTATGTCTGCGTCTCTTCCTTCCATTTGGCCGGTGCCCGACGTTTCTAGAGCGGCCTTTGTGGCTCCAACGGCCACCGTTATCGGCCACGTTACCCTGCACGAAGGCTGCAATATCTGGTACGGTGCGGTGCTGCGCGGCGATGTGGAGGTGATTAAGGTCGGGGCTTATACCAACGTACAGGACGGCGCGATTCTCCACGGCGACCCCGGCTTCCCCACCATCCTCGAAGACCACGTTACCGTGGGCCATCGCGCCGTCATCCACAGTGCCCACATCGAAACCGGCAGCCTGATTGGGATTGGGGCCATCGTTCTGAATGGGTGCGGGTGGGGGCGGGCAGCATCATCGGGGCTGGGGCCGTGGTCACTAAGGATGTGCCGCCGCGATCGCTGGTGATGGGGGTGCCGGGCAAAGTGGTGCACGACGTCTCTGAAGCCCAAACCCTGGAACTGATTGAGCACGCCCAGAACTATTATCAACTGGCCCTGGCTCACAGTGGTCAGAGTGTGGATACGGGTTTTAGCTAAGGATTAAGGGTTTTGCCCCAGAGATCGTTAACCCCAGTGATCGTCAACCACCGTGTAGCTTCTCCCTGACCCAGTGGCGCAGGGTCTGTTCAGCCGCTACTTCGTCCTGGCGGGCCTGGCTAAAAACTCGTACAAAACGGCTTTTTCCACAAACGGAAAGGTGGGGCTGGTTGCGGTTTCGGTATAGGCGCCGTCCTGAAGGGTGTAAATTCGCCAGGTGTGGCCGTTGTAGCGCCAAAATTCAGGCACACCCAGGGCGGCATAGAGGGTTAATTTATCAATGTCGGTGTGGGTAATATCTACTTCCACTACCAGGTCGGGGGGGTGGGTCTAGCTCAAAGTTAACCGTCCGCCCCGCTACCAGGGGCTGGTTTTGGATGTAAAAGGCATTGTCGGGCTCCGGGCTACGGTCGAGATCGGCCCGCGCCAGGGTGGTAGAGCGCATGGACTTGATCTTTTGGCCCATTGCAACCACCAGAATACGAATGAACAAACCAATTAGCTCGGCGGCAAATTCGTGCTCTTCTAGCGGCATCGTGATTTCTAAAATTCCCCGGTCGTAGGTGAGGCGGGCGGCGCGGTTTTCGCCTACGGCCTGCAAAATTTGCTGATAGGCCTGCCAATTGAGATGGTGAAATACCACCCGCGTTTCGCCCACGGGCTGGGGCAGGGTCGGTGGAGCTGTAGTAGTGACCATGGTGTGGCTAGGGGCTGTAGCGTTCATCTTAGTATGGTGAGGTGCCCTTGCGGCAAAGCCCCTCATGCCACAATTAAAGGAGGAGGTCATAACTATGACACTGCAAGAGTTGATACAAGAAGCTCAGCACCTGAGTTGGCAAGAGCAGTTCCATTTAGCTACCCGTTTGCTGCAATGGGCTGAGGCCAAAATGTCAACTCAAGAGGGTATCTGGCAGCCTTATTCCGATCAGCCGTTGGTTGCAGCGGCAGCTAAGGCGGCAGAAGCATCCTTTGCTGAGGTGTGGGATAACCCTGAGGATGCTGCTTACGATGACCTATGAGTTTGGCCAGATCGTGTTAGTGCCGTTTCCGTTTACTAACCAAAATGCGCTAAAGAAGCGACCCGCAACGGTCATTAGCTGTCAAGATTACAACGCAGCTCGGCCTGATTTAATTCTGATAGCGGTAACTAGCCAGGTAAAGACTCCACTACTGTTTGGCGAGATCATGATTGCTGCCTGGCAGACAGCGGGCTTGCTTAAAGCTTCGGTCATAAAACCTGTAATTACAACGATTCAGAAGGAGTTAGTCATTCAGAAGCTAGGCAGGCTTGCTTTGCCAGATTGTCAGTCTCTTGAAAACCTGTTGTCCATTTTGCTAAAGCTATAGCGCCGAGGAGGGTGCTTGTTCGTTCTCTAAGGATGATGCGCCAAGCCGTTGCCAAAACCGTAACCCGCCGCCTGGGCAACCGCCCTGGTATATAGTCAGGGTGGTCAGCCACAGCCCAGCCACCCAAGGGCACGTTGCAGTTTTCTGCCAGCTAGCTTGCCGCTAATGGCCTTTAAGCCTGGTGAGCCCTCGGCTACTGTGGTTGGCACAGCCCAAAACCTTGCCTAAACCTAAGCGCCATGCGACAGCCCGTTACCTGCCCCCAACGCCTGTTTCAGTTCCCCTTGGCCGCTAGTAACTGTTACATTGCCGTGCTGGCGGCTAGTGTGCTGCTGACCACAGACCCCGCTGCGGCCACCCGCGCAATGGCCTTTACAGAACCAAACCCCCAGGCTATTGAGCTATCCCAGGCCAGCCTCACCCCAGAAGCCGATGCTCTGTTTGAAGAGGGTGCCCGCTTATATCAACAGGGCAGTGCCGACTCCCTTAGGCAGGCCATGCAAAAGTTGCAGCAGGCACGGGTGCTGTATCAGCAGGCAGGTAATCAAGGCAGCGAAGCAGTGTGCTTACTGGGCATTGGCAGTGTCTACGATGCCCTGGGGGAGAAGCAACAAGCCCTAGAGAATTACAATCAGGCATTGCTTTTAAGTCGCGCAGTAGGTGATCACGCGGGCGAAGCCAGAGCCCTCAACAACATTGGCGGGGTCTACGCTGATCTAGGGAAAAAGCAACAAGCCCTGGACTTTTACAATCAAGCCCTGCCCTTGAGGCGAGCGGTAGCGATCGGCGCAGGCGAAGCCACCACCTCGAACAACATTGG
>JAAUUR010000179.1 GCA_012031045.1 Leptolyngbyaceae cyanobacterium SM2_5_2 | reverse complement strand
AAGACATCGCCAAAGCCGAACGAAAGCGCCAGAAGCCCGTGCGCGTTCACTGCTGCACCTCCACGGGTTGCCGAGCCGCCGATGCCATGGGCATTTTAGGCAACCTACAGGAAGCGGTTAAGGAGCACCATCTAGACGACCGGATGGAGGTGGTTGGGGTAGGCTGCATGGGCTTTTGCGGTCGCGGCCCGCTGGTGCAGGTCGAGCCCGATAACTTGATCTACGAGGAGGTGGTACCCGACCAGGCGGCTAGCATCATTGAGGCTATGAACGGGGGCACGGCTCAGCCCATCCAGGGTGATCCTCAGCATCCCTTCTTTGCCAGGCAAATGCGGGTAGTGCGGGAGTACAGTGGCCGCATTGACCCCGAACGGATTGAGGAATACATCGCGGTGGGTGGGTATCAGTCGCTCTATAAGGCGATTTATGAGACTGACCCCGGCGGAAGTAGTCGAGCAAATTTCCAAGAGTGGCCTGCGGGGGCGGGGCGGCGGCGGCTATCCCACCGGCCTAAAATGGGCCACCGTAGCAAAAAATGCCCAGCGACCAAAAGTATATTATCTGTAATGGTGACGAAGGGGATCCGGGAGCGTTTATGGATCGCAGCATCCTGGAGAGCCGATCCCCACCTGGTGCTGGAGGGCATGGCGATCGCGGGCTACGCCGTAGGGGCCAACCACGGTTACATCTACGTGCGGGCCGAGTATCCCCTGGCCATTCAACGCTTGCAGAAGGGCATTCAGCAGGCGAAGAAATACGGCCTGCTGGGTAGTCAGATTTTCGACTCTCCCTTTGACTTCAAAATCGACATTCGGATTGGGGCCGGGGCCTTTGTCTGTGGCGAAGAAACAGCGCTGATTCAGTCCATCGAGGGCGGACGTGGCAACCCAGTGCCCCGACCTCCCTACCCGGCAGAAAAGGGGTTGTACGACTGCCCCACCCTGATTAACAACGTGGAAACTCTGGCCAATATTACGGCCATTGTGCGGAACGGGGCCGACTGGTATGCCGCCATTGGCACGGAAAACAGCAAGGGCACTAAAATCTTTGCGTTGACGGGCAAAATTCGCAACAATGGCCTGATTGAAGTGCCGATGGGCATTACCCTGCGGGAAATTGTGGAGGAGATGGGCGGCGGCGTGCCCGATGGCGAGGTCAAAGCTATCCAAACCGGCGGCCCCTCCGGCGGCTGCATTCCCAAATCCATGCTGGATACGCCGGTAGACTACGACTCTCTGCGCAAAGTCGGCTCGATGATGGGCTCCGGCGGTATGGTTGTGATGGATGATTCCACCAGTATGGTCGGCATAGCCCAGTTCTACATGGAGTTTTGCCGGGGTGAAACCTGCGGTAAGTGTGTGCCCTGCCGCACGGGCACCGTGCAGTTGTATGCTATGCTCTCCAAAATTCTCAAGCGCCAGGCCACCGCCGAGGACTTGGTGAAGATGGAAGCCCTGTGTGAGATGGTGCGCGACACCAGCCTCTGTGGGCTGGGCCAAACCGCCCCTAATCCGGTACTCAGCACCCTCAAATACTTCCACGAAGAATACGAGGAGCTGCTGGTAGAGCCAGACTACTTGAACGGTAAAGCGGCCCCCGTAGCCACCGGAGTCAGCCCATGACAATTCCTACAGGACAGTTGGTGTTGGTATGTAGTGGCGAAGGAGCCTGATTATGGCGGTAAGAACGCTCAAAATTGACGATAAGGATATTGCCGTAGAAGCCGGTACCAGCATCCTGGAGGCGGCCAAGGAAGCCGGAGTACACATTCCCAAACTCTGCCATCTAGAAGGGCTCACCCCCGTGGGGGCCTGCCGGATGTGCCTGGTGGAAATTGAGGGCATGAACAAGCTGCTGCCCGCCTGCGTCACCGAAGTCTGGGAGGGCATGGTGATCCATACCCAAACCCCCAAGCTGCAAGAGTATCGCCGCATGAATGTGGAACTGATTTTTGCCGAGGGCAACCACGTCTGCTCGATCTGCGTGGCCAACGGCAACTGCGAATTGCAGGATGTGGCCATCGAAGTCGGGATGGATCACAGCCGCTTCCCCTACCGCTTCCCCGACCGCCACGTCGATCTCTCCCATCCCCTGTTTGGCATTGACCACAACCGCTGCATTCTCTGCACCCGCTGTGTGCGCGTCTGCAACGAGGTAGAAGGTGCCCACGTATGGGATGTGGCCCAGCGCGGTGCGGCGGCCTACATTGTGTCGGGTCTCAACCAGCCCTGGGGTGAGGTCAGCGCCTGCACCTCCTGTGGCAAATGTGTAGATGCCTGCCCGACCGGATCCATCTTTAAACAGGGCAGCACCACGGGCGAAAAACACGCCGATGCCGCCAAGCTCGAATTTTTAGCCACTGCGCGGGAGATGCACCAATGGACAAGATAAGGTTTGCCACGGTTTGGCTGGCGGGCTGTTCGGGCTGCCACATGTCGTTTTTAGATTTGGATGAATTTCTCATCGACCTGGCTGATTTAGTGGAGGTGGTCTTTAGCCCCGTCGGCTGCGACCTGAAGGAATACCCCGACAACGTGGACGTGTGCCTGGTAGAAGGAGCCGTCGCCAACGAAGACAACCTGGAACTGATCCACGCAGTCCGCCGCAAAACCAAAACCCTGATTTCCTTTGGCGATTGCGCCGTTACCGCTAACGTGCCCGCCATGCGGAATATGCTACGTAATAGCGCCGAGGGCGTGCTCAAACGCGGCTACCTGGAACTGGCCGATGCCAACCCTCAACTGCCCCACGCCCCTGGCATTGTGCCAGAGCTGATCGACCGGGTCACCCCCGTCCACGAGATTGTGCCGGTGGATATTTTCATGCCCGGTTGCCCTCCCTCGGCCGATCGCATTCGGGCTACCCTTGAGCCACTGCTACAAGGACAACAGCCCTTGATGGCCGGTCGCGAGATGATTAAGTTTGGTTAGTTAGTTTAAGGAATATCCCTATGAGTGTTGACAGCAAAGAATTCAACGACGAGCTCCAGAAAGCCATCGACTACGCCCACCAGGTCACGGCTGAGAAGGGCGAAACCTCTCCCGAAGCCGCCGCCGCCTGGGATGCCGTAGAAGAAATGCGCGCCGAAGCCTCCCACCAACACCAGATACCTAAAAAAACTGGCTTTGACCAATACCTGGAAGAGAACCCTGAGGCGATCGAAGGGCTCATGTACGACACCTAAATGGGATAGCAAGATAGTGGGGCGGTGAGTTAATGGGATAGCGAGATAGCGAGTCATGCACCCTTCCCTACCACCCCACCACCACCCATCTCCTCACCACCACCCCACCACCCACTCCCCCAGAGGCCATCATGGCAAAAACCGTAGTCATCGACCCCGTTACCCGCATCGAAGGCCACGCCAAGATTTCAGTCTTTTGGACGATGTCGGGAATGTCTCCAACGCGCAGTTCCATGTGGTGGAGTACCGAGGCTTTGAGAAATTCTGCGAAGGCCGTCCCTATACCGAGATGGCGGGGATTACAGCGCGAATTTGCGGCATTTGCCCGGTTAGCCACCTGATTTGTGCGGCCAAGACTGGGGACAAAATTCTGGCGGTCAAAATTCCCCCCACGGCGGATAAACTGCGGCGGCTGATGAATTTGGGGCAGTTGACCCAGTCCCACGCGCTGTCCTTCTTCCACCTCAGCAGCCCCGACTTTTTGCTGGGCTGGGATAGCGACCCGGCCAAACGCAACGTGTTTGGGCTGATTGCGGCAGATCCCGACCTGGCCAGAGCCGGAATTCGCCTGCGCCAGTTTGGCCAGAAGGTGATTGAAATCCTCGGTGGGCGCAAAATCCACGCCGCCTGGACGGTGCCCGGTGGCGTGCGTGAACCCCTGAGCGAAGAGGGCCGCGCCTGGATTGTAGACCGCCTGCCCGAATCCTTTGCAACGGTTCGCCGAGCGCTAGATATTTTCAAGGGGCTAATCAGCGGCCCCATGCAACAAGAGGTGGAAGTATTTGGGGAGTTCCCCTCGTTGTTTATGGGCCTGGTGAGCAAAGATGGTTTGTGGGAGCACTACGATGGCCACCTGCGCTTTACTGACAGCCAGGGCAACATCGTAGCGGATCACCTCAATGAAGACGACTACCAAACCTTCCTGGGCGAAGCCGTAGAGAACTGGTCCTACCTGAAGTTCCCCTACTACAAGCCAATGGGCTACCCAGCGGGCATTTACCGGGTAGGGCCGCTGGCCAGGTTGAATGTGTGCGATCGCATCGGCACCCCCCAGGCCGAGGCTGAGCGACAAGCCCTGCGGGACTATGCTGGCGGCGTTCCCACCTCCTCCTTCCTGTACCACTACGCTCGCCTGGTGGAAATCCTGGCCTGTCTGGAGCACATCCAGTTGCTGATGGATGACCCGGATATTCTCTCGCCACGGGTGCGTTCCCATGCCGGAGTTAATGCGCTGGAGGCCATTGGCGTCAGCGAAGCACCGCGCGGTACCCTGTTCCACCACTACAAAGTGGATGACAATGGCCTAATCCAAAGCGTCAATCTCATCATCGCTACGGGCCAAAATAACCTGGCCATGAACAAAACCGTTACCCAAATTGCCCAGCATTACATCCACGGTGAAGAGATTCCCGAAGGATTTTTGAATCGGGTAGAAGCGGGTATTCGCTGCTACGATCCTTGCCTGTCGTGCTCTACCCACGCCGCCGGACAAATGCCCCTACAGGTGCAATTAGTAGCGCCTAGTGGAGAAGTTATTCGGGAAGTTTATCGGTAACTAGAACTCGCTGGGTTACGTCAACATCCATTGGCGCACTTTGATCACACTAGTTAAGGGCTTAGTAATTAGCAACAATTAGTTAATTTGTCTCAGCGTAAACATCCCTTGAAGTTTAATCCTAAATCACACCATGGCTAAAGAAAACCTTTTCCTCTGCATGGGTTCTGCCTGTCACCAAATGGGTGTCTATGATGTGCTGCCCATGCTTCAGACCTTGATTCAAGATCATGGTTTAGAGGATGAAATTGAACTGAAGGGATCCTTCTGCCTGGAAACCTGTAGTCAGGGCATCGTGATGAAATTTCAGGACAAGCGATTCTTTAATATCAGCCCACAAAACGTCGAAGCTACCTTCACTGACAAAATATTGCCCGCTATTCAAGCGGCCCTTGCTCCTGCCCAGTGAGGCATCTACCTATGGCTATGCCCTCCTTTTCCTATCAACCTAGCACCGTTAAACTGATTGAATCTGTGGAAGCTCACATTCCCCAACACCTCTGGCAACTGCTTTGGGAATATGACCCCAACGGCCTGTTAGTGGTTGATGCTGACCTATATATCAAGCTAGTGAATCCGGCCTTTTGTCGGATGTTTAAGATAAAGTCTGAGGATGTTGTGGGTCAGCCTGCCGAAACCATTCTGGATGATGTCAGCGACTTTCGACGAGTCTGGGAAACTGGCGAAGTCTATCGTGGCAAGCCACGGGAATTTCCCCAATATAGCTTGTTAGTCAATCAGGTTATTTTTCCATCGCTGAAGAAGGTATTATTGCCTGTATTATGGCTGACTATAGCCACCAGATTGACGAACGCCGCGAGTTAATGGCAATTAAAGACGAAACCATTAAAAACGTCAATGAGGTGGTAGATAACCAGATGAAAGTGGTGCAGGAAATTGCTGGCTTACTAGGAGAAACGACAGCCCAAACCAAGGTAAGTCTGCTAAAAATTGTGCAAATGCTACAGCATGAAGCCGTAAATGCTGTCACGGTTATTCCCGGAGAATCTAAAGAAGAGAAGACGTAGGATAAGAGATTGGAGTTTAAACCTTAGCTTTTTTCATTTTACCTTTTCTCTATGACGGTAGATAATTTTATTGACATTCATAGCGCTAGCCTCAACAAGCGGGGCGAAGAGTTATGCGGTGACAAAGTTAAGTATCTTAAGACTGGCGCTAAAACTACGGTGGTGCTTTCCGATGGCTTAGGCAGTGGGGTTAAAGCGAATATCTTAGCTACCCTCACCACCGAAATTCTTATTACCATGCTCAATGCCGACGTGCCCCTAGAAGAGGTACTAAAAACGGTAATTGGCACTCTACCCATTTGTCGAGTTCGCAAAATTGCCTACTCTACGTTTACCATCCTTTGGGTAGATGGGCAGACCAACCACTTTAAGGTAATTAACTTTGACAATCCAGCGCCAGTTTTCTGCCACCAAGGCCATGTGCAACCTCTGGCCATGCAGACCCAGGAAATTTTGGGTCGCAAGCTACAATCGGCGGAAGGACAGCTTGACCGAGGAGACTTTTTGGGCGCTATTAGCGATGGCGTGCTCTATGCCGGTATGGGCATGACCATGAACTTTGGTTGGGGTTGGGATAGCATTGCTAAGCATATTGAAGGAGTGCTAGTAGGCAAATCTCATACGGCACGCACCATTGTTAAAGATGTTATCGACCACACCTTTGAATTATATCAAGGTGTAATCGGCGATGATGCCACCTTTGTTGGGCTTTACATTCGTCAGCGCCATCCACTGATGATTTTTACTGGCCCACCCTTGGAAGAAGAAAATGATGAACGCTACGTTAATCAGCTCCTGGGGTTTGAGGGGCGTAAGGTAGTGTGTGGTGGCACTACGGGTAACATTGTCGCCAGTTATTTAGGCGAAATTGTTGAGATGGATCTCTCCACTATGCGGCGGGAATTACCCCCCATTGGTATGTTGAGCTGTGTAGATCTGGTGACGGAAGGCATTCTGACCCTATCTAAAGCAACGGAATATGTTCGTAACTGCCATTGTGATTTGGGTAGGCTTCGATTTGATAATAATGGAGCCTATCTATTAGCTCGCGAAATTCTTCAGGCCGACTCAATTCATTTTTGGTCGGTCAAAGTATCAATGAGTTTTATCAAAATCCTCTTTTACCTAAAAATATTTCTATCCGCCGCAGCTTGATTGAAGATCTGGTAAATGTCCTACGCTCTTTTCAGAAGGAAGTGACCCTGGAATACTGTTAGGATAGGGTTGAAGTCGATGCATTTTCAAGGCCTTCACACAATTGCGATAACTCTTAAGTATTTGGCTGCCCTTAGATTCTATAGATGAGCCAGACAGCAGTTAAGCTATTCCTAAAACTAGTCTACTAAGACTAATAATCTAAGAAGGTTATTAGTTTATCAGGTTGGTTCAGCCCAGTAGTTCTAGCAAAGTCGCATTAATAATCTAAGAGACTTATTAGTTTATCAAGCTAACCCAACACAGACGTGTTAGCAAAGTCGAATCGTGTTATGGTACTTGCAAAGAATTTTCTTTAAGGTCGTATCGTTGTTCCTGTTCCAATTGACTTTGTTCAATCGGAGCAGATTTTTAATTGGAGTAGACGTTGGTTTTGAAAAATTAATTCCTGCGGTCATTTTTCCACAGGCTAGCTTTGTGTGCACTACCATGGACATTTCTCTCTTCCGCTCAATTGCCGGGCAATACGATAACCTGCGCCGAACCCAGTCGGTAGACATGATGAATGTCATCAGTCACCAGATTGAAGATCAAATCATTCATCACCAGTTGCCGGTCGATTTCTATGCGGGGTTTCAGCGATTTTCTCATTTTCCCGACCAGTTGCGGCGGTATAGCCGTTTGGGAGCTATCTGCCGACGGGTGTACGTATTGGGTATTGCCGACTATCAGCCACCATCTATTCAAGGCATAGAATTCATTGAACTAGCACCAACCTCAGCCTTGACCCGTGAGTGGTTTTTACTGGTGGATACACCAGATTTTTGGGCAACCCTGGTCGCCCAGGAAATTGAGCGAAATCGATCGTTCTCGAAGGGAGAGCGGCAGTTTGATTGCTTTTGGTCCTACGACGAGGTCGTTGTTGATCGGATTAGCCTGCTGATGTCTCAGATTATGGAAACTCTCTACAAGCCAGTGCAGCAACGGCATTACGGCAACCAAAACAACCATATTACTGAAATTAACAGTCGCATGTTGGCTAATATTGAGCAAAGTGAACAAATTAGCCAACGCCGCTGGTGCCTCCTGCAAGTTCTTCACGAAGCCACCGAAATTGTAGCCACCAGCCCCGCCCAACTCGTGAATCATATTGCGGCGATCCTGCACTCGATTTTCGGTGCCGATGGCGTGCTAGTTGCGTTTAAGAGCAACGATGGCTGCTATGGCATTCCGGCTACTGCCGGTGATGCCAACGGCAAAGATTGGAAAATGCCCCTCACCAAAGGCATCAGTGGCTACGCCATACAACAGGCTCGCGTTGTGCACATCCAGGATACAAACCAGTGGCAAGACAGCGAGGCACTGATGCCCTCGGCTCGATCTCTGCTGGCAGCACCGATTGTTGGCCGCCGCGTCTACGGCGCCATTGCCGTTGGTGCCACAAAGGTAAACCATTGGAACACTGAAGATAGCAAGACCCTGGTGGCGGTAGCTAAAATTGTTGCCAGCTATATTGACCAAATCCTGCTGAGAACCGCCCATAAAAATGGTCAACCGACTACTGGCGTTCCCATAGTTATGGGGTAGGGCTGGGCTGGTATAGAATAGGCCCATGCAACCTGCTCCCTTTCTAGCCCTGCTGCAGCAGCACCGTGCCATTGCGGTCATCCGTGCCCCTGAGCTAGACCTGGGGCTGCATATGGCTCAAGCGGCGGCAGCGGGCGGGCTCAGGCTAATTGAAATCACCTGGAATAGCCACCATCCTGAAAGCTGGTTTCACAGTTGCGAGAACAGCTTCCCCATTGCTGCATTGGGGTGGGTACGATGCTGTCAATTGCCGATTTAGAACAGGCGTTGGCGGCGGGGGCCGAGTTTTACTTTGCGCCCTATACCAACGTCACGCTGCTCCATTGGGCGCAGGAACACCAACTGCCCCTGGTGCCTGGCGTCTTGACGCCTAACGAAATTATGGCGGCTTGGCAGGCGGGTGCCCCAGCGGTCAAGGTCTTTCCCATTAGCGCTATGGGCGGTGCCAGTTACGTCAGCAGTTTGCAGGGGCCACTAGGCCATATCCCCCTGATTCCCACGGGCGGGGTAACGGTGGATAACGCAGCCGCTATGATTAACGCGGGGGCGACGGCAGTAGGGCTATCTACGGGGTTATTTGCAAAGGCTGCGATCGCCACCGCTGACTGGTCAGCCATTACCCAAGCCGCCCAACGACTTACTGCGGCCTGCCAGAGGTGAAGCCCTAACCCGCTCTCCACTCCACAGCCGCTATAGTGCTGGCATGAATTTTGCCGTGCAGGGTCGGAAACTTGTACTAGGATAGGCCGAAGGTTGGTAAGAGGCTAACACGTATGGTGAAGCGTCAGCATCTCAAGACCGGGATTAGCATGGCATTAAGCCCCCTGGCCATTTACTGGAACCTGGCTATCTGGCGGGCTATCTGGCATCAAAGTCAGCGATATCGTTGGCGTTCGATTACCGCTGAGGTGGCATTTCTGTGGTTGCTAGGAATGCTGGGGGCGAGCTTTGCGCTACTGCAATTGAGCCAGCAGTCGAACTTAACTGTGCCCTCTAGTGCCCTAAAGCTAGCGACCGGCTTGGGAAAATCCTGGCGGTTCCCAGCCCTATAGAACCTGCCCAAACCTTGGGATTGCCTCTGCTGTGGGCCATCACATTTGGGGCTGGGCTTTGTTTTGTGGCCGGTACGGAGCGGCTAACCTACGTTCTAGCAATGATTTACCAAGGTGCCCCGTCGCGGCGGCCCGTCTGGGTAGGCAAACTTTGGCCCATGGTTGCTGACCGGCATCGGTCCTGCTGACGGTAGGGTTGGTGGGTAGCCTCATT
>JAAUUR010000178.1 GCA_012031045.1 Leptolyngbyaceae cyanobacterium SM2_5_2 | reverse complement strand
CCCCGCGCCCTCGCATTAATGGCCCACACCACCAGGCTCTGGCCCCGGCGGCAATCCCCTGCCGCAAACACACCGGGAATGGAAGTGGTGTATTGCTCATGCTCCGCCTTAATATTGCTGCGGCCATCGCGTTCCAGTCCGAGGGCATCCAGCAGGGGCTGTTCGGGGCCAAGGAAGCCCATGGCCAGCAGCACCAGCTGGGCGGGAATCACCTTCTCGGTGCCGAGCACGTTTTGGGGCACAAAGCGACCGTTCTCATCCTTACCCCACTGGATTTGCACCGTGTGGACGGCCTTCACCTGGCCCTGATCGTCGCCCTCAAACTTGGTAGCAGTGGTCAGGTACGCACGGGGATCGGCCCCAAACATGGCGGCCGCTTCTTCCTGGCCATAGTCCATTTGTAGACCTTGGGCCACTCTGGCCAGGGGTTGCCTGCTGAACGAGTTTCGGGGGGCTGGGGCATAATTTCGAGCTGGGTGACGTTGGCGCAGCCGTGGCGGATGGAGGTGCCCACGCAGTCGGTGCCGGTGTCGCCGCCGCCGATGATCACCACATCTTTGCCAGCAGCGGAGAGGAAGCGATCTCTGTAATGCTGATCCAGCAGGGCGCGAGTGTTCTCTGTCAGGAACTCCATAGCGAAATGAATACCCTTGAGATCTCGACCCTCAATGGGCAGGTCGCGGGGTTTGGTGGCTCCAGTGCAGAGCACGACCGCATCAAAGTCGTTGAGCAGGGTTTCGGCGGCGATGTCCTTACCGACTTCGGTGTTGCACACGAAGGTAACGCCCTCGGCCTCCAGCACCTCCAACCGCCGCTGGACGACCTGCGGCTTGTCTAGCTTCATGTTGGGGATGCCATACATGAGCAGGCCACCGGGGCGATCGGCCGTTCGTAGACGGTGACCCAGTGACCGGCAGAATTGAGTTGGGCGGCGGCAGCCAGTCCGGCTGGGCCAGAGCCAATTACCGCGACTTTCTTGCCAGTGCGTTGCTGGGGCGGGTTGGGGGTAATCCAGCCCGATTCCCAGCCCTTTTCGGCGATGGAGTACTCGATGTTTTTAATCGTCACCGGGGGGCTGGTAATGCCCAGCACGCAGGAGCCCTCGCAGGGGGCGGGGCAAACTCGGCCCGTAAATTCGGGGAAATTATTGGTCTTGTGCAGCCGTTCCAGGGCTTCTTGCCATAGGCCGCGATAAACCAGGTCGTTCCATTCGGGGATCAGGTTGTTGATGGGGCAGCCGCTGGCCATACCGCTGATGGTGATACCGGTGTGGCAGAAGGGAGTGCCGCAATCCATACAGCGCGCTCCCTGGGTGCGGAGGTTGTCCTCCGGCATGGGCAGGTGGAACTCGTCCCAATTGCGGATGCGATCAGAAGGGGCGACTTCTTGGGCCACTTCCCGCAGGTATTCCATAAAGCCAGTTGGTTTTCCCATGGTGGTTGTCCTGAATGTGATTGTGTTGGTTAGGGGACAGGTAGGATGGCAAAGTTTGCGTGCCCATTAAAAGATTTCTCTGAGAGGATGGGCACGGTCTACTGACCTTTGCCCACCCTGCGGAACTAGGTTCTGCTACTGCTCGGTCGAACCCAAGACGTTAGAATAGCTGCCATGGCTGTAAGTATTGAGGGCATACGTCAAAAGTTCGCTGAAGACCAATTCGAGTTTTCTAAGCATGCTGTTGATCAGTCCATTGTGCGTCAGATTTTGGTTCGAGAGGTTAGGGAGGCGATCGCGAGTGGTCATATTATTGAAGATTATCCAGATGACAAATACGGGCCAAGCTGTTTGATTTTGGGATTCACCCAAGCCAAGCGTCCTCTTCATATTCAATGCAGTTATCCCTCCCGTCCAATCATCAAAATCATTACCTTGTACGAACCTGAAGCCGAAAAATGGAACAGCGATTTCACGAAAAGGAGATTGACCAACAATGGCGACTGAATGGCAAGAGACCCTGGTTGAAAAGTATGTTACCTACACCTTGAACCTAAACGAACAGATTATTCTGATTGAAAATGTCCCTGCTCGAGTTAACGAGGAAACTGGGGAACAGTTTTTTTCTCCTTCGACGGTAGAACGTTTGCAGCAGACAATCTTGGAGAAATCAAAACCTGATCATTTTGTTCAGGTTCCTGTCTATAACTACTTAGACAGTGCGGCATAATTCGAGGCATGGTTTAGTAAACCATTGGTGTTTAGAACGAAAAGGCTACTTGTCATTCAGAATAGATTCTAGAATTTCAGGCGTTAGTCCTTGAGATTGGGCATAGTTACTCATCGAATCCATGATCTCTTCGAGCGATCGCCTAGGCTGAGTCAAGTCTCCTAGCTGCAAGCTCAGCAGAGCTTCAATTTTTCGCTGATCTTCCTCAGACGCGGCTTCAAATCCCTCTGCGGCTTCTGCACTAACTCGAATTGGAATGGTTTTGGTGTCCATGGGCTATCGCATTTGGGGGAGTGGTGGGCAGTGGCGGCCTAAGGTTAGAATTCGGTTATATCCAGGTTGAGGGCAGGCTGTGCAGATACCGGAGGATCCAACTAATAGTGACATTCGGGATGTCTTGATTGATTTACGAGATGTGATCGATGAAGTTCGGAGCGAGGTTCGGGGCGAAATCGAGGACGTTCGGAGAGACATTAAGGGTCTGAGCGATAAGGTCAACGGGCTAGGTGACAAGGTAGACAAGCAAGATTACAAATTTGATGCCTACCAGAAGGGCATTGATGGCATGGTGCGTATGTCGATCACTATCATCATCGCTACGGCTACTGTGGCTGTTCTGCCTAGCTTGAGTCCGGCTATCACCGCAATCATTAACGCTGTAACGAACGGTACTCAGTAGGTCGCAGGGCTGTGCGACCTACAACAACCAAACCCTAACTTCCTCCAATTCGCGCGACATCGCGAGCATTCTCCTCAAAGGCGGCGGTGAGGGCATCATCGCCAGTCAACCCATCGGCCAGGGCCTTTTGAATGTGTTGCAGCACCCGTTTGTAGTCGCGGGGCATAACCTTGACAAACTTGGGCACCATCACCTCCCAACTATCTAGAATGCGTTGGCCCAATTTGCTCTCGGTATAGCCCACATGGCGCTGGATTAGCTCTTGCAGGTCGCGGATTTCTTCGCCATCCTCCAGGCGTTCCAGATCCACCATTTCGGTGTTGCAGCGGCTAGGGAAGTCGCCTGCTTCATCCAGCACGTAGGCGATACCGCCACTCATCCCCGCTGCAAAGTTGCGCCCGGTACGACCCAGGATGATTGCCCGACCACCGGTCATATATTCACAGGCATGGTCACCGACCCCTTCCACCACGGCGGTGACGCCAGAATTACGGACACAGAACCGTTCTCCCGCCAGACCGCGAATAAAGGCCTCGCCACTGGTGGCCCCATAGAAGGCGACATTGCCGGTGATGATATTTTCCGCCGGGATAAAGGTGGATGGCTTGGGCGGATAGAGGATCAGCTTGCCGCCGCTCAACCCCTTGCCCAGGTAGTCGTTGGCTTCGCCCTCCAGCTCCAGGGTGACACCGCGCGGCACAAAAGCGCCAAAGCTCTGGCCAGCGCTGCCCTGGAAGTGCAGGTGAATGGTGTCCTCCGGCAGACCCTCCCAGTGGCGCTTGGTGATTTCATTACCAAGGATGGTGCCTACCACCCGGTTAGTGTTTTGAATCGGCAGAGTAGCGGTAACGGTTTCGCCCCGCTCGATGGCAGGGGCGCACAGTTCCAGGAGAGTCGTCATATCCAGCGACTTCTCCAGTCCATGATCCTGAGCCACCTGGCAATAGCGGCCCACCTCTGGCCCGACTTCTGGCTGGTGCAGAATGGGGGAGAGATCCAGCCCCTTGGCCTTCCAGTGGTCAAGGGCCTGTTTGGGTTCCAGCACATCGGTGCGGCCAATCATCTCATCCAGGCGGCGGAAGCCCAATTGAGCCATCCATTCCCGCATTTCCTGGGCAATGAATTGCATGAAATTGACCACATGGTCGGGGTCGCCCATGAAATGCTTGCGCAGTTCCGGATCCTGGGTAGCCACGCCCACCGGGCAAGTGTTCATGTGGCAAACCCGCATCATAATGCAACCCAGCGATACCAGCGGTGCGGTCGAAAAGCCGAACTCCTCGGCCCCCAGCAGAGCCGCAATCACCACATCGCGCCCGGTCTTCATCTGGCCATCGGTTTCTACCACCACCCGGCTACGCAGGTTGTTCATCACCAGGGTTTGGTGGGTTTCGGCCAGGCCCAGTTCCCAGGGCAGACCAGCGTGCTTGATGGAGGTTTGGGGTGAGGCACCCGTGCCGCCATCAAACCCGGCAATCAGAATGACATCGGCGTGGGCCTTGGCCACCCCAGCGGCAATGGTGCCCACCCCCACCTCCGACACCAGCTTGACGTTGATGCGGGCATTCCGGTTGGCATTCTTGAGGTCGTGGATCAGTTCCGCCAGGTCTTCGATGGAGTAAATGTCGTGATGGGGCGGCGGCGAAATCAGCCCGACCCCTGGAGTCGAGTGGCGCACCTTGGCAATCCAGGGGTAGACCTTGCGGCCCGGTAGTTGGCCCCCTTCCCCTGGCTTGGCCCCCTGGGCCATTTTGATCTGCAACTCCCTGGCCTGGGAGAGATACAGGCTGGTAACGCCAAACCGACCAGAGGCCACCTGCTTGATGGCGCTATTTTTGGAGTCTCCCTTCTCGTTCGTCCAGGTATAACGTTCGGGGTCTTCGCCCCCTTCGCCGGTGTTGGACTTGCCGCCGATGCGGTTCATGGCGATCGCCAGGGCCTCGTGGGCCTCCTTCGAAATGGAGCCGTAGCTCATCGCCCCGGTCTTAAACCGGCGGGTGATAGCCTCCACAGGTTCTACCTCCTCCAGGGGAATGGGCTCTCGCGATTTGAACTGCAACAGATCCCGCAGACGGAAGAGTTGCTGATCCTGCTGGTTGACCAGCCGGGCGTACTGCTTGTAGGTCTCGTAATCCCCCGTTCGGACAGCCTTTTGCAGGGTGTGGATCACCTCCGGGCTGAGCAGGTGGGCCTCACCCTCCTTACGCCACTGGTAGTCGCCGCCCACATCCAGGGTGACGTGGGGTTGGGGGCGATCGGGAAAGGCGTGGCGGTGCCGTCTCAGGGCTTCCTCCGCCAGTACCTCCAGGCCAATACCCTGAATCCGCGAGGCAGTCCAGGTAAAGTACTGATCAATTACTGCCTGGTTCAGCCCCAGGGCTTCAAAGATCTGGGCACCACGATAGCTCTGGATGGTGGAGATGCCGATCTTCGAGGCGATTTTAATCACCCCTTTAGTGACTGCCTTGATGAAGTTCTGGCAGGCTTTATCCAGATCCATCGCGGGTAGCAGTTGATCCGCCATCATCCCGACGATGGTATCGAAGACCAGGTAGGGGTTGATGGCCCCACAGCCGTAGCTAATCAGGGTGGCGAAGTGGTGGACTTCGCGGGGTTCGCCCGACTCTAGAACAATCCCAACGCGGGTGCGGGTGCCATTGCGAATCAGGTGGTGATGCAACCCAGAGACCGCCAGCAAAGCCGGAATGGCGGCGTGTTCGGGGTCAATCTCCCGGTCGGAGAGGATGATCAGGCTGGTGCCCTGGGCGATTGCTGTATCGGCGGCGGCCAAAGATCCCCTCTAGGCCGTTTCCAAACCGACAGCACCCTCAGCCGCCGGAAACATAATGGGCAGGGTCACCGAGGCGAAGCCCACCGCCCCGGCCTGCTTTAACTTAGCCAGTTCGGCATTGGTGATAATCGGCGTTTTTCAGGCTGATCAGGCGGCAGCTTTCCGGTTCTGGCTTCAGCAAATTCCGCTCGCGGCCAATGGTGGTCTCTGCGGAGGTGATGATCGCTTCTCGAATGGAGTCAATCGGCGGATTCGTCACCTGGGCAAAGAGCTGGTGGAAGTAGTCGTAGAGCAGGCGAGGCCGGTTAGACAGCACTGGCAGAGGTGTATCGGTACCCATGGCGCCCACCGCCTCAACGCCGTTCTCGGCCATCGGTTTGAGCAGCAGGCGCAGTTCCTCAAAGGTATAGCCAAAGGCGGTTTGGAGGGTAGAAAGTGGGGTGGCGGGGTGGTGGGGTGGCGGGGTGGTGAGGTGGTGGCCATTCTCCCCATCTTGCCATTTCGCCATCTCCCCATCGGATAGATCCGCCAATTTCATCAGGTGTTGATCCAACCAGTCGCGGTAGGGGTGCTCGGTGGCAATCTGCTGTTTGATCTCCTCGTCGGCCACAATCCGACCTTCTTCCATATTCACCAGAAACATGCGACCGGGCTCCAGGCGACCCTTATAGGCCACCTGTTCCGGGTCTACAGGCAGCACACCGGCTTCAGAAGCCATAATTACCCGGTCGTCTTTGGTGACGGTGTAGCGGGAGGGCCGTAGGCCGTTGCGATCCAGCACCGCACCCATCATCGTGCCGTCCGTAAAGGCGATCGAGGCGGGGCCGTCCCAGGGCTCCATCAGGCAGGCGTGGTATTCGTAGAAGGCCTTTTTCTCAGGGCTCATGGATTCGTGGGCCGCCCACGGCTCCGGAATCATCATCATTACGGCGTGGGGCAGAGAGCGCCCGGCCAGAGCCATTAGCTCCAGGGTGTTGTCGAAAATGCCGGAGTCGCTGCCGTCTTTGTTGATCAGGGGCTTGGTGCGTTGCAGATCATCGCCAAACAGGTCTGACTCAAACATTGACTGGCGGGCGTACATCCAGTTGATGTTGCCGCGCAGGGTGTTAATTTCGCCGTTGTGGGCGACGTAGCGGTAGGGGTGCGATCGCTCCCAACTGGGAAAGGTGTTGGTGCTAAAGCGAGAATGCACCAGGGCCAGGGCGCTTTCGAGATCTGGATCGGCCAGGTCAGGGAAGTAGAGCCCCACCTGCTCTGGGGTGAGCATTCCCTTGTAGACAATGGTGCGGCAAGAGAGACTGGTGGCATACCAGTAGGGGTCTACCCCGGTGGGGCGAATGGCGGAGTGAGATCGCTTGCGAATGACATACAGTTTGCGCTCAAAGGCCTGGTCATCGGCCAAGTCGGGCGATCGCTGGATGAACACCTGCTCAATAAAGGGCTCACTGGCCTTGGCCGTTGCCCCCAGGGACGAGTCATCCGTGGGCACATCGCGCCAGCCCAGCACCCGCTGCCCCTCTTCTTCGACAATACGCTCAAGGACGCGGCGACTCTCGGTTCGGTCAGCAAGGTTGGGAGAGGCGAAGAAGAAACCCACCCCGTAATGCCCCGGTGAGGGCAGGGTAATCCCCTCAGCGGCGGCCACCTTAGCCATAAATTTGTGAGGCATTTGCAGCAAAATGCCGGCCCCATCACCGGTATTGGCCTCGGCCCCCACCGCCCCCCGATGGGCCAGGTTTACTAAAATGGTTAAGCCTTGTTCCACAATGGCATGCGATTGTGCCCCCTTCATGTGAACCACAAAGCCGACACCGCAGGCATCGTGCTCAAACTGAGGATCGTACAGACCTTGGGGTTGAGGCAGATGAGTTAGAGCCATTAATTTACCGGGCAAAAACGACATTTTTTTTAGCCGACCAAGAGAGTGGCTAAAGGCATCAACCTAAAGGGAGACTAATCCTCTGGGGGGAAGTCAGAAGCCAGGAGGTCAGAGGCAAGGAAATTAACGACGTCTAGATCCTGACTCCTGAATTCCTTGTGCTCAATGCTGTTCCAGTGGACGTTGATGCCTATAACCCTAGTTCTCCTTATATCGATCTGCATTTTCTAGCCAGATATCTGTAGCCCCTCATCTCTTAATGAAATCATCAGTATCGAGGTCTTGAAAATTTGCAAAACATCATGAACAGTTATTTCTAATTTTTTTGTGACTCAGTTTTGCTAAATCGGATACTTTTTGCGTAGGTAAATCACTAAGTCTGGATCTGGCCACTAATCCAATTAGTTACCTGAAAGCGGATAGATCTGGCCACTAATCCAATTGGTTACCTGAAAGCGGATAATAAAGCCTACAAAAGCCGCCTTAAGCCTGCCACCAGGGTTTCTTCACTGTTTTCCATCAATCGGGGCAATAGTTGTTGAATCAACCTGAATTTTTAGGATGAAGTAACCCAATCACGCCCCGGGTTCAATCCCGGCAGCGCGTAACTGAGCCGCTAGCTGTTCGGCTCGCTGGCGCTCTTGCTCGGCTCGCTGGCGCTCTTGTTCGGCTCGCTGGCGCTCTTGTTCAGCACGCTGACGCTCTTGTTCAGCTTGTTCTGTGCCCCAGAGCAGCATATCATTTTGGTCAGTCCACCAGCGCAGCCAGTAACCGAGGCGATTTTCGCGGGTGCCTTGCCAAATTCCCAGAAACAGATTTAGCCCCTCAACCCAGTAGCGCTGCTGGCCGTCTGGTAACTGTATTGTGTAATGGCCAGCGTCATTGAGGGAATACACCTCTAAAAGTGCCGCTGTCAGGTTCAAAGATGACATAGTAGGGGAACTTGAAAGTACCTGTTCGTAGAAAAACCACTTGCCCGGTGGATAGGTGGGCTTAATAGAATACTCCCCCCCCTTCAGTATCAGATAGAAACTCCATCACAATAGTTGGGAACTGGCCCTGCAGTTGTGGGGTATAGCTGCGTTTAACCTCCTCCCGCGGCACTTGAATGGCGGGTACATAGGCCCAGTCAGGAGCTTTGACTACAATTTTGCCGCTTAACGTGGCGCAGAACCCATAGTTGGTGGTGGCCAGAGCCCGTTCTGGTAACCGCCCAGCTAGTTCCAAACTTTCCGTAAGCGCCGCCGCAATGGCTGGCTGGTTGATGTTATCCACTGGGTCGTCATCGAGCACAAAGTCTTCGGGCAATTTTTCCCAGGTCACTACCCAGGCTAGTTGTGGAGCTACTACCATGATCAATCTCACAAATAGCGGCGTGCTGCCGAGGTCAGACTTTTATCTTATAGAGTTAAGAGGCCAGTAGCCGCCGCCTCGTACGGCTACCCCACCACTGACTCTACCTTGGGAGCCGCTTCCACCTCTGGGGGAACCGCACCATTGGTACCCGCTTCGTAGTGGCTAAAAACCAGTTCGCCAGCCTCGATGGCTACTCCAATCCTGGAACCTTCGACAAAGGTGGTTTCCAGAATTTTGGTGGCAATGGGGTTTTCTAGCAAGCGCTGGATGGCTCGCTTCAGGGGGCGAGCGCCATAGACGGGGTCATAACCGCTTTGGGCAATGAAATCAATTGCCGCGTCAGAAATAACTAGGCCAATTTTCTGGTCGGCTAAGCGCCGCTGCACCCGCTGAATTTGTAAGCCTACAATCTTTCGGAGCTCGCTCTTTTGCAGGGAGTGGAACAGAATTAAATCATCCACCCGGTTGAGGAATTCGGGCCGAAATTGCTTTTGCAGGGCCTTTAGTACCAGGGTTCGCATCTCATCGTAGCGACTGTCATCGCCCGCGAATTCCAAAATGTGGTCGCTACCGATGTTGCTGGTCATAATCACCACGGTGTTGCGAAAGTCAACCCGGTGGCCCTGGGAGTCGGTAATGCGGCCATCATCAAGCACCTGGAGCAGGATGTTGAAGACATCGGGGTGAGCTTTTTCTACCTCATCCAGCAGCACTACGGAGTAGGGATGGCGGCGCACGGCTTCCGAGAGTTGGCCGCCATCTTCATAGCCGACATAGCCAGGGGGGGGCTCCCACCAGGCGGGAAACGGCGTTTTTCTCCATATACTCCGACATATCGATGCGGATCAGGGCATCTTCGGTGTCAAAGAGAAATTCTGCCAGAGCCCGGGCTAGCTCAGTTTTGCCACGCCGGTTGGCC
>JAAUUR010000177.1 GCA_012031045.1 Leptolyngbyaceae cyanobacterium SM2_5_2 | reverse complement strand
TGCACTTCGTCGCGAAGATCCAGAGCGGGTTCTATACCTGGCTGTTCCCGATTTGACCTACAACGGTTTCTTTCAACTTGAGTTTCCAGCGGCAATGCTGGAGGAAAACTTGGCTCTTCCGGATCTGTGGTTGAAACTGTATTGACCGATACACTTTGCTTTTCCTGCATTCGCTGAAAGCCTTGCTGCGCCTAGATATTAGCTGGGTTTATCACCCTGAAGCCGGAAGAGCCTTTGGGAGAAGGGGTTGGGGGATGTAGAGCTGTGCTCTTCCCCAGGGTGGGCGAACTTGCATAACTGGGATGCACCTGTGAAACCCAACACCCAGGCAAGCCGGGCGCTACTCCAAATTCAGAGGATTTATAGGAATGACTCCTTCTAATTCATACCGGGAAAAATCTTCAGAATTCATAGTCAGAATATGGGTAACGCTATGACATCGCATTGCTGCTACTATCCTCGCATCATGAACTTGAACTCCAATCACCTTAAATTGCACAACTAAGCGACGCCACTCAGTATAGGATTGAGGTAAGTCAGGTAATATACCAAACACCTTTTCAATAGTAGATAGTGCAAGTTCAGCTTCAGAAATACTTAAGCCAAATCCATTTTGTTTTGCCGGACGAGTAGCTACGTTCCAAAATTCGGCACAGTTTTGAGCAGTGATGCAAAGAGTATAATTTTCTCGTTGTAATTGTTTAACCGCGTTATTTACTATTACGTAGAGTGGATGCTGTTTGTCTGATAACCTTAGCAAAATATTCGTATCAACTAGACACAGCATGGTTTAAGGGTGATCCCCATAAATGCCAGAGCGGCTGACAGCAAAATCTGGCAGAGGGGCAGTGTTTTCCCCCCTGGCCGTAAATACTTGGTCGGCTAGCTGACTAAGTATTTCCTCAAATGCGCTGTTATCGACAGCAGAATTTGATATGAATACTTCTAAACGATCTGCTGTCGCCTGAGCATGACATTGTTGCCAGTTAAGAAACGCAACAAAATCAGCAACAAGCTGTAACTTTGATGATGATAATCGCTGAAGTTGGTGCACAATGCCTTCAATTGAGGCTTCCATAGTAAATCTATCGGAGCTAAAGGGCAAGTTATTTATAGCGGTTCTTGGACGGGTAAGGTACACCTCAGTTTGAGAAGCTGTTGAAATCAATAAACTTGGGCCAATGAACTGTACTTCATACGATTGAGAGCCGCTATATCCACTATAGTATCAGCCTCGTAGCAAATGTAGGTTGGGTGAAACGAAGGGTCACCCAACATCCAGGCAAGTTTTGTCGGGTTCTGCTAGCGCGCCACCCAACCTACAACCTATGCAGCAGCAGATGATCTCGAACTTCTACCAGTCACTTCTGTAATGCCTACACCAACACAGTACTATGTCACTTCACCTACCAATCGAGCAATTTACATGTTTTTGAAAACTTGCCAATCAATACCTAGTTGACGAATCGCAGCCCGAAGTGTTCCAAGTTTAATATCACGACTTCCCCAATCCGGTAGCACAGTAGCTTGCTGTGTATTTGGATTCAACCATTTTCGGTGAGAGCCTCCACCGCGTCGAGGTAACTCTTGGCAACCCAAGGCTTCTAGCTTGCGGACGACCTCACAATAATTCATTGAGTAGTCACCACAGTTTCTAACCACAAGGGATTATCCATATCAGCAACTTTCATATTGATGGGCAGTTCTCGCCCCAGATCCTCATAAATCTCAATAACGGCAGCGAGAGCGTCCTGAACATTATCTAATACTTCCTTAATTGTGTTTCCTTCAGTGACAAGTTCTGGAAGCAAAGGAGATGTAACCGTGAACCCACCTTCAGGTTGTGGCGAGAGCAGCAACGGAACTTTATAAAGCATGACTTATCTATCCTTGTGACACAATCTAAATTACAGCTTAGAATGACATTACTAGCATAGCGGTTTCTTCGTCACCGTTCTAACGATCTGTCCTGCCATTTAGTCAAGAAACCAGGTTTCTGTACCGGCACTCTAGCGCGCTACCCAACCTACACACACTATAATTCTTTCTTAATTGGTTGATTAACCCCCTATGTCTCCATCAATCTCCGAATCCCAAGCTGAGTTTCTCGAAAGAATGCGTCGCCAGTTTGACTTTGGCCCCTATCCTCGCATTCCCATCGACAAAGAACCCAGCAGTGATGGTAATCTTCTATTTATTCATAATCTGCTGACGCCCTACTACTTGCGCCATCGTCAAACTACGCCTGCCGATGGCAAGGTCATATTAGACGCGGGATGTGGCACGGGTTATAAAGCGTTGGTTCTGGCTAAGGCCAACCCTGGGGCCAGGGTGGTTGGTATTGATCTTTCGCCTAAGTCCATAGAAATGGCTCAGCAACGTCTGGACTATCATGGCTACAAAGAAAACGTTGAGTTTCATGTATTAGCCATTGAAGATTTGGTTCAATTAGGGATGCAGTTTGACTACATCAACTGCGATGAAGTGCTTTATTTTTTTGATGATATTGCCGATGGCTTAGCCGCGTTTAAGTCCGTACTCAAACCAGAGGGCATTATTCGCGCTAATCTCCATAGCTTGCTTCAGCGAAGAGTGTTCTTTCAGGCCCAAGAGTTGTTTAATCTCATGGGTTTGATGGAAGAGTTTTCGGAGGAAATGGCCATTCCTGTGGTTGTGGAGATCATGAAAGCCCTGCAACCTTTTGTTACCCTTAAGCAATTTGGCTGGAAGCCTGACTACGAAAATGAAGAAAAAAATGCTGAGGCATTACTCGCCAATCACCTACTGCAAGGCGACAAAGGCTATCGCGTGGCGGATTTATTTGATGCCCTACGCCGAGCTGATTTAGACTTTTTCAGCATGGTCAACTGGCGGCAGTGGGATGTTGCGGATTTATTCACCGAGCCCGATAATTTGCCCAGCTATCTGGCCATGGGCTTGGCTGATAGCCCCATCGAAACTCAACTGACGATTTATGAGTTGTTGCATCCCGTCCATCGTTTGCTAGATTTTTGGTGCAGCCATCCCCTCGAAAATTCTGGTGACGTGCCGCTTGAGTCCTGGAGTTTGGAGAATTGGCAAACCTCTCGAATAGCGCTGCACCCTCAGCTACAAACCGAAGCCTTTAAGCAGGCAGCTATTGAAGCGATTGAGAAAAACAGTACGCTGACAATTAGCACCTTTTTAAGTGTGTCTGCACTGAAGCCCGTGACGGTTAACCAAAGCGTGGCTGGTTTACTGTTGCAACTTTGGGATGGGCCTCAACCCTTTGAGGCGTTGGTGGATATTTGGCAGCGTACTCATCCAGTAAATTTGATCACGCTGGAGCCGGTTTCGAGAGCAGCAGCGGCTCAGCAAGTGGCCGACGCCCTGGCTAAGCTAGAGGCGTTTTTGTATGTTTTGGTCAATCCGTAATATTTGAAGATCTCCGAGGTCTTGAAGACCTCGGAGATCTTTCTCACCCCAGAATAAGGGCCGAAGCCCTTACTACGAGCCCATCAAAAAGCTTTTGTGGAGAGGTCTAATAGCGCCGAGGCGGGGTTAAATTCTGCTTCTAAATCAGTGCCTGTGTCGTTGTCTGGGGGCAATTCATCCGGCGTGAGGCGGGCCGCTTCCAGATCGCTAAAGTTAAAGAGATTTGGATCCGCCAGTTGGGAGGCTGCCACATTCTGTAAACTGCGGAAGAGGCTTTCAGTGCGTCCGGGCCATTGTTTTTCCCAGGTTTGCAGCATTTCTTTAATTTGCGCTCGCTGCAAGTTGGCCTGGGAGCCGCAGAGGGTGCAGGGAATTAGGGGAAACTCTCGATAGCGGGCGTAGCGAGCAATGTCTTTTCGGGGCAGTAGGCCAGGGGACGAATCACAATATGGCGGCGATCGTCGGTCAGCAGTTTAGGCGGCATAGCCTTGAGCCTGCCGCCATGAAACATGTTCAGAAATAGGGTTTCTACGATGTCATCCCGATGGTGGCCAAGGGCAATTTTGGTGGCGCCTTCCTCGGCTGCAACCCGATAGAGCACACCGCGCCGCAGGCGGGAGCACAGACCACACATACGTCTTGCCCTCAGGTATCACTCGCTTAACGGTGCTGTAGGTATCTTGCTCAACAATTCGGTAGGGTACGCCGATCTCGTCAAAATACTCCGGCAGCACATGGGCCGGAAACCCTGGCTGCTTTTGATCCAGGTTGACGGCCAAAATCTCAAAGCGAACCAGAGCACTGCGCTGGAGATGCAGCAAAATATCCAGCAGCGTGTGGGAGTCTTTACCCCCAGATAGGCAGACCATGACGCGATCACCCGCTTCAACCATGCGGTAGTCGCGGATGGCCTGCCCCACCCGCGTCCGCAGAAACCCCTGGAGCTTCTTAAAGCTGTTGGACGTCGGCTGTCTGATACCCACCATGAATCTAGCGTCTAGTCATACGCCTTCATTATGCTATGCCCTAGATATTAACTCAGCTACCTTAGTCGTCACCGTCAGTGAGTTGGTCGATGATGGTGGTAATGCCCAGGATTGGATTGATAATGGCGCTAGCCGCTCCACCCAGCAGTTCCAAAAAGTCTGAGGTGCGGGTTAAGCCAGAGCGAGAAACCACGACAATATCGTTCTCCCGCAAGGGCGGATTGTTCTCATCGCTAATACCAGCCGCCAAATCAACCGAAATCTTACGGTTTGTCACCGTACCATCGGGATTGAGCCGAATGAACGCCACTTCGCCCCTCTGAGCGCGAGGATCATCAAAGCCACCAGCCGCCAAAATCGCCTGGTTGAGGGTTGAATTGGGTTTAATGTCGATGCGGCCCGGTGCCCTAACTTCGCCGACTACGTCTACCCCAACGGTTGCTGGCGAAAGGTTGGCATCGGCCAGAGCCTGCGCCTCTTCTGGGTTAAGCGCTACAGCGGTTGGGATAAAGACCGTATCGCCATCCCGAAGCAGAAGGTTAGGAGCCTGACTACCCTCGTCTAATAAATCAAAAAAGTTGACAGGAATAATCTGATCCGGCCCATTCATCTGAGGTCGCCGCACCTCAACATTGCGAATATCGGCCAACTGAGTAATGCCGCCTGCCGCCTGAATCGCCTGTACTACCGTCCGCAACTCGGTGGGAGTAGTGCCGGGCGCAACGGGAGCACCGGCTGGGGCGGTGGTGTAGGCTCCAGGACGCTTGACTTCCCCAACAATAGCCACCCGCATGGGGCGAGGAGTAGCCAGCGTTAAGGTAACTACCGGGTCAATAATAAACTCAGAGTATCGCCGTTCGATCACGGCGGTGGCCTGGGTCAGGTTCAGCCCCCGCACCGGAACGCGGCCTACCCAGGGAAGATTGATGGTGCCGTCTACCAGGACGTTATAGAGGCTATCAGTGGTTAAGCGGTTGCCGCTGTCGCTGTTGGTTAGCTCTGGCACATTAAAAATATCGAAGCGAATGATATCCCCTGGCCCCAGTACGTAGGCATCATCTTCAGAGGCTTCGATGATAGCTTGATCTGACGCTGTGGGCCGGGGTGGCTGAACTTCTGAATCAATAGGCGCACTTTGGGCCTGGGGCAGTGCTTGTGCCAGCACCGGCGTAACATAGCTCGATACCAGCCCTAACGTAACCAGTGCCGCCACGGCAGACCGATACTGACTAACCATAACATCACCACTACACATAACAGTTCATAATCTTGCAGGTCAGCCGATGAAACACCTGACTGGGTAGACCAGAAGACAAACTAGCCTAGTTAACATACCCACAAGCCTAAGTATCTTAATCAGTTCACCGATGCCTAAAACCTAAGGGTTCCCGGATGGCGTTTCACAATCACACCATTACTTGATAAATTTAGCGATGTCTCTCCGTCATGCTTATGCTCTTAAGTGAGCATTTACGGATGCTTTACAGTAGCGTGAAGCAGGTTTAGGCAGGCCAGGGCAACGCCAAAGTAAGGTAGTGACCCAGTTTTGGTGCCGAGGATGGCACCAAAACTCGATTCGGTTATCGCTTAGTATGGCCCACCTAGATGCCGTTATTGATTCAGTTGAATTTAAGGTAAACATCCTCTAAGTTTAGGGCCATCACCACCCGCCTCTGAATGATGCCAGGGATGCGAACCAATAACACCTCGAAAAAACCAACGGATTTAAACAACTCTTGAAAGGCTGGGGCAAACTGTTTGCCTCGAATTAGTTCCACAACTCGGTAGTAGTCTCTATACTTGGCGGTTTCCTTTAGCTTCAGTTTTAAGGCTTGCTCCAGATCAGGATGAGCCTGGAGATGCTCCCTACGACCGGTCAGAAAGTTTTTAATAGCCTCACATTCCTGGTTTAGCCTCAGTAACACCTTAGTACTAGACGTTAAGGAACCACTGCGCGAGCGGTAGTAATAGTAGGGATGCGGCAAAACCCAGAACTGAGCGCCATTGATCAAGCAGTCCATATCAATCCAAAAATCTTGGGAAACAACAATTTCGGGTTTATATTCAATATTATTTTCAATTAAAAATTTCCGCTTGAATAATGGCTTACTAAAACCCAAGCTGAGGCCGCGTTTGCCTTCTATATCAGAGAGAACAAAGTCTGTAGCGCTGATCTTTACGGGGGGCTGTTGGTGCGGCTTTAGACCACTGAAACAATGTTGTGCGGGGCTGAGGGTCATCATCTTCTACGATGTAGAGATCGTCAGCTACCATGGTTGCAGCTTTAGCCCTGGCAAGGATAGCAGACTTTCCAATCGTTGGGGGGCGTACCAGTCGTCTGAATCAAGCACGGCTATCCACTCTCCTTGCGATTCTTGGATAGCCCGATTACGGGTGGCGCCAGCCCCTGAATTCTTCTCATTTTTGAAGAGCTTGACGCGGGGATCATCAATAGCCTTGACCACTTCATAGGTTCTATCCGTTGAGGCATCGTCTACGACAACAACCTCCAGCTCTTGAAAACTTTGTTCGAGCACAGAGCGAACGGCTCTTTCTATGTAGTCTTCAGTGTTGTAGGCCGGAATAATAACGGATACTACAGGCAGCATGATTAATTACCTCTTGGTGCGTGTTGTTTCAGGGGAGCACACTAGCAAGTTGACTCAAAGTGACGCAGAAAAGGCTGTTAACAAGCTTTCTAGGGCTAAAACTACTCAAATAAGCCTTAAGTACGAGCTGAAAAGGATGTCAGAATCAGCTAATTCCAATACAGATCTTTCTTTCCAGAAAAGCTTAAATCAATGGCCTGCAATCCAAGATGTAATGGTCATCGCCATAACCCACGAGCTCTAGAAACGTTACAATTAAATCTTGCATTCAAAGTCACTACCTCCGTACTTTAGGACGATAAAATATCTCCCATTGTTTCAACCCTATTTCAAAGGTGCTGATAGAAATGGTTCGCCAACTAATTGAATCAGCGGTAGAACTCAGCGGCAGAACGGTTACTATAAGCATCACATCAGAAAAAGGTGATCTAAACTAAAACATATTAAATTCTGCCCTTGTCAAGAGCCCGCCCCAAAAAACTAGCGGGGTTAGTAAATTCTTAACACCTCATTGGGATAGGCATCAAGTTTAATTATAAGGTTTGTATAAAGATCTAGAGCTTTACGCGGATTTTCGGTTGACGTCGCTAGATTTACTCGTCGATCAAAGCTGCCAAATCCCGGAAAGAGCGCTATTTCAGTTCTAAGGTAGCTTTAATAAATCTTTAAAGAGAATGATTTGAGGCAGAACAAGCCTTTATAAAGATCTGCTTAACCGAGATGATGACAGGACCTGGAATCTAGGGATCCAAAAGCTAGGAGTGCCGTTATAGCTAGCTTCTGGATCCTAACTCCTAAACTCTTTCACAGAGCTATGCCTCACCTTACGTTAGATACCCGCTTTTACAAGCAGAGGATTGAAAACGCCAATCATTAAGCTAGAGACCAGTGCCTGGCGGCGTGTCAGCAAAGTCTATTTAGAGTCAGCACGCCATCATGGCAACCCATACTCTGGTGATTTTAGTTAGATGGTAGGCTAAACGTGGCAGTTAAGCCTTGATCATTACGATTTTCTAAGGCTTAACTTAATAGATAAAGTTAGCTTATAGCATTCAAGTTCATAGCCGTTCCCTAATGAATAGGGTATCCCTGAACTTAAGAAACCTCTGAAGAACGATGGGCTTAAGCCCCTGGTCAATACAGCACCGAAGTGAAAACTGCTATATGTCGCGCAGAACAGTTTGAAATAAGGCGGACTCCACCGATGGATGATCAAAATCTAGAACGATTTATTTTAGTTATTGATCGCAATCCCGATCATGCAACTATTGTTCGTCAGGTATTAAGTCAAAAACAGTACCAGCTCCAAGTTATTGATAACGTCGAAACTGCTCTAGATTGCCTCTACCAACGCCATAATTATACCGATCTTCCTCGGCCTGATTTAATTCTGCTTGATCTAAGCTTACCAAACAGCGCCAGTTTAGATATTTTGCATACGATCAAAACCAACCCTCAGTTGCGGCATATTCCGGTCATTGTGCTAACAGAGTCGGATCGCCCGGAGGATGTGTTTCAAAGCTATCTCAGTCAGGCCAACTGCTACGTTGTTAAAGCTACAGATTTAGACGTTTTAGCTCAGACTATCAAGCGCATTGAAGATTTCTGGCTTGAAATTGTAACGTTGCCCTTTAAGTAGCACTTGCAATATTTGAAACACTTGGTAACCAAATGCAACCAATTCAAAACTCTTGCGAATTAATAAATGGATATACCCAACTTTTCAGGCTCTGAACTGCGCTCAGAAATAAACTTCTAATTTTTTTAAGAATTCTTCCTTTAGGAGCTTAGTTTTTCTGCGATATGCTGCTGGGTAGTAGCTATTGATGAGGGTTTGTGATCGCTCTTTAAGCTACTCAAGTCAGTCTTAAGAGTTGATATCAGGTGCGAGATGATCTGGCACTTGGGTTTTGTTATGACGCTAAAGCTCTTTGTTTTGCTCTGTTTTATCTTCAGGCTTCTCTGTTGCACTCTGCCCTTAATGGCGACGTTTACAGCGGTTTTGACCCCGGTGGAAGTATCTGGATAGCTCTACTTCCGTCGATTCTAAGTAGACGGTCTATGCCTTACCCCTTCAGGAAATGCTGCATCTAGACTGCAACGAACTAAAGCCCCGGTTACGCCCCAATTGATACTCCAGTCAAATCCTTGAGCCCGCTCTAAAAATCCATTTTCAGGAGATTAAATCTAATGATTCTTCGTAACGCTAATTCTGATCCCCATCTGGCTAGCCTCAAGCAGCCTGAGATCAGCACGCTCACTCAGGTGCAGCCCCACGGTGTGCTGCTGGTGCTGCGCGAGGCCGATCTATCCGTTGTGCAGGTGAGCCGCAATGCCAGGGAAGCCTTTGGCCTAACGGCAGAGGAACTGCTGGGCCAAAGCCTGGATGACCTGCTGGATTCCTAACAGGTAGATCAATTTCGGGATGGGTTGCGTTACGAGAATCTGGATATTATGAACCCCACCAAAGTGTGGGTACGGCGGCGAGGGGATGATTACGGCGTCTACGATGCGATTTTCCACCGCAATGGCGACGGCTTTTTGATTCTGGAACTAGAACCAGCCCTAAATAATGAGAGCATTCCCTTCCTGAGCTTTTACCACCTGGCGCGGGCCTCCATCGGGCAGTTGGAAGCCGGATCCGCTAGCTTGGCAGACTTTTGCCGCATCATCGTCCATGAGGTAAGGCAGGTAACTGGTTTTGACCGGGTGATGCTCTACAAGTTTGACGACGATGGCCACGGCGAGGTGGTGGCCGAGGAAAAACAGGCGGATATGGAAGCCTACCTGGGA
>JAAUUR010000176.1 GCA_012031045.1 Leptolyngbyaceae cyanobacterium SM2_5_2 | reverse complement strand
GCCACAAAGACCCAGGGGTGCAGTCAGTGCTGTAAGAGATGGCCATTAGGAGTGCTTACACGATGCAAAATTGGCTACGAGCAGGCGCTATGGCCTTAGGGTTAGCAACGGTGACGGGTGCAGTTCTGGCCCCGGATGTGGCTACGGCCAATGACTTCATTGAATTGCGCAACGGAAACTCAATCTACCGTACTAATATCTTTACCTTTAGTGCCGATCAAGCCTCTTGGTCAGTGGATGGGTTAGATCAGCAATTTACCGACCAGTATTTTTTCAACTTTGGTACTAGCCCTACCCAGCGTGCCTTAGAATTGCGGGATCTCAGCCTGCTTTCGCTGGTGCAACCCGCTGAAAACCGCTTTCGGGCTGAATTTTCTACCCTTGGCGGTAGCCTGAATTTCTCCCTCGACTCTTCTTTGACGGGGTTTGCCACGGGCAGTCGGCGCTCCTATCGCGAAGATATTGTCACCATTTCTAATACGGGTAGCTCCGCCGTGGACTTTACCCTATTCAGCTATATCGATTTTGATCTGCTGAATTTTGAGAACCCTCTACCGCTGCGGTTGGATGCCCAGAATGACACAACCTTCTATGCCAACAACCTACTGACCCAAACTGACCCAACCGGGACTAAAGCTACGGTAGCTGTAGATCAACTGCCGACCGCCGTACAGGTGGCAGAATATCCCTTTCTCATTTCCCAGCTCAAGAATGAGATGCGGCCCCAATTGGTTAACGTCCCAGGCCCGCTTACCAATCGTGATGGCGCGGCCGCCTTTCAGTTTGATCGCGGCTTGCAGCCAGGCCGCTCCATTTCCTTTCGATTTGTCAAGCAAATTGAGCAAACCTCCGTGTCCGAACCGGTCCCAGAACCGGCTACGCTGGTTGCCCTAGGAGTGGTGGGTGGCGGGTTAATGCTGTTGCGTCGGCGCTAAGCAGGTGGGTAGTGCAGGGTAGCTCCTTCAGGTCGGCTGGCCATGGCCTCAAATGGCTGGGCAAGGGGCCAACCCTTTGCCCAGCCTACCTAGTGGGGGGTTTTGGTGGGCTGGGAGGGTTAGACAGAATTGCACTTCTGAGGTCGGAGAGGGAGCCAGGGTTAGGTCTCCACCGTGGGCACGGGCAATCTCGTGCGCCAGGCTGAGACCCAGCCCCAGGCCATCGGTGGTGCGGGTGCGGGCGGGATCGCCCCGGTAAAAACGGTCAAACAGCTGGGCCTGCTCCTCTGGGCTGAGGGGGTTGGCGGCATTGGCGACGGTGATGTAGACCTGGCCCTGCCGTTGTTGCCCCTGCACGCGAATCCAACCCTGGGGCAGGTTGTACTTGATAGTGTTACTCAATAGGTTTTGCACAACCTGGATGAGCAAATCGCGATCGCCATCACCCTTAACCTTTCCTCCAGGCCACCGTTACCGTCAGTTCTGGGGTTAACAGTGAGACATCCTCCAGTTGCTCCTGCACCAGGGTGTTGATGTCCACCGGCTCCGACCGCAGGCTGATTTGCCCCGCATCGGCCAGCGACAGCAGCAGTAGCTTGCGCACAATGCTGCTCAGCCGGCTGACCTCCTCCAGCAGGTGGCTGAGGGTTTGCTGCATGGGGGAACCCGCTTCGGCCTGCTGCACGGCCTGCTCTAGCTCGCCCCGCAAAATGGCCAGGGGTGTTTTTAGCTCGTGGGCGGCATCACCACTAAAGCGAGAAGCTTGATGAAAGCTGCGCTCCAGCCGTTCTAGCATGGCGTTGAAAACCGTAATCAGCGTCTTAAATTCCTGATCTATTGCCGCCGTGGGCAAGCGCTGATGCAACCCCTGGGCCGTTACCTGGGCAATGGTTTGGCTGAGGGCATCCACAGGCCGCAGGGCACGACCTGAAAACCACCAGGCTCCTCCTGCAATCAACGCTAGCGCTCCAGGAATGGTCAACCCGTAGATTCGCCATAGGGTAGCCATTTCCTGGTGCAGGCTCTGGAGGCTGACGGCAATCATAATTCGCCCCAGCGGAGTAACCCGCCCGACTACACGCCAGCGGCCCTCACGGGTAGGCCAGGTGACTGGGCCAAGGGTAGGGCCATTAAATGACCGTCGCCATCGGGAATCGCGCTCCGGAGGAAAGGGCTTGGCGGCCTCAGGCCATGCTGACCAAGGCTCCTGACCTGAGATGGCATTGGGCCACCAGGGCGAACGGTAGCGCACCTGGCCTTCGCGATCCATCAGGGTAATCGCCACGGCGGTTTGGGAGGGCAGACCCAGAGCCTGGGCCAGACCGGTTTCTGGATTGGTCGGTTCCTCCTCGTCAGCAGGTCGCCCCAAGGGCAACAACCGACTACTCAATTGGGCATCCAGACGCTCTAGCTTGGCCTGGTAGGTAAGCCCGGCTGACAACAGCGCAAACCCCACCAGCGCGCTCCCGGCCAGAGCCGCCGACAGCAGCGCCAACCGTCCCCGTAGAGAAGGCTGCTTCACCCTTTTTCCTCCGGGGGCCGAAACCGATAGCCCACCCCCCGCACACTCTCAATCCACTGGGCAGCGGCCACTGGTTCCAGCTTTTTGCGGAGCCGCTGAATCGCCACGTCCACCACGTTGGTGGCAGGATTAAAGTCGTAGCCCCAAACGTGTTCCAAAATTTGGGTGCGGGTCAGCACCCGACTGGGTGATCGCATCAAATACTCCAGCAGGTTAAACTCTCGCCCAGTTAATTCCACCCGCTGCCCGCCACTGGTCACCTCGCGGGTAATGCGGTCTAGCTGTAGCGGGCCAATAGCCAGAATATTTTGCCGCTCTCCCTCGCTGCGACGCACCACGGCATGGATACGGGCCACCAGTTCTTCCACGTAAAAGGGCTTGGCCAGGTAGTCGTCGGCCCCCAGGTTGAGACCGGTGATGCGATCGTCCAGCTCGTTTCGTGCCGTCAGCAAAATCACCGGCAGATTGCGTCCAGCCTGGCGTAACCCTTTGAGAATGGCCAGCCCATCCTTACCTGGCACCATAATATCGAGCAGCACCACGTCATAATCGCGCTCCAGGGCCAGCTCATAGCCGTCATTTCCATTCGCGCAGTGGTCTACCACAAAGCCCTGCTCCCGCAGACCAAGGCCCACAAAACTGGCGATTTTAGCCTCATCTTCAACCAGTAGGACGTGCATAAAGTAGGACGTGCATAAAAATGACAAAACTGTAATTTAGGCGTAAGGGTTGTGTCATATTGCCCTGGCGTAATAGGTAGCGTAACCGTTATGGAGTTCAACATGACCCTTAAACACACTTTAATGGCTACCGCAGGAGCCGCACTGCTATTGGGCTCGTTAGGGATGACGGCGTTAACCCTGGCCAACCCCGCCCAGGCCGATAACCTGCTGGCCCAGGCAACTGGCGAACCCAGGGGAGAAGGCCGGGGACATGGCCCACGAGGGCAGCACCTAGCGGAAGCCGCCGCCGAGCTTGGGGTTACTGAAGCAGCCCTGAGAACGGCTTTGGGGCTACCGGCAGAGCCTGTTCAGATTGACCTAGCCGCCGCCGCCACTCAGCTCGGTACTACCGAAACTGAACTTAGAGAATCTCTCCGGGAGGCTCGCCAGGCCCAAGGCCGCCGGGGTGGGCCGCCAGATTTAGCCCCCGTAGCCGAACAGTATGGCGTTTCCGAAGCTGAACTGAGAACCGCCCTGGGCCTGCCCGCCGAACCCCTAGCCCGCCCCGACCTGGCCACCGCTGCCCGCTGAGCTTGGCGTCAGCGAAGAGGAACTCCGCAAATGCGTTGCAGGCCGCCCATAACGGCCCCTGCGGCAGATCAGGGCCGGGCTAGACCTCCGAGGTTTTCAAAACCTCGGAGGTCTGCTGAGGCCGGTCTCTGGGAAGGTTAAGGGAATATTGCATCCAGCCATTCTTTATGCCGCGTCGAGATCTCACATTCCAGCCAGAGCATTACTACCATCTTTATAATCGCGGCAATAATCGCAACCCCATTTTCTAGGATCAGGAAAACTATCTGCACTTTTTGCGGTTGATCCGCCGCCATTTGATTGAGCAAACGCTGGATGTGTTGGCCTATTGCTTGATGCCGAATCACTATCATCTATTGGTGCAGTGTAAAACCCAGGACGTGTCTGGAGCGATGATGCGGTTATCTGTGGCCTACACCAAAGCCATGAATCGCCGCTATAACCGGGTGGGAGCTTTGTTTCAGGGACAGTTTCAGTCGATCGGGGTGGAGAGTGACGAGTATCTGTACCATCTGACCCGATACATCCACTTGAACCCGGTGAAAGCTGGAATAGTGGCTCATCCCAAGGATTGGGAGTTTTCTAGTTATCTGGACGAGCGATCTTGTGGATAGAATAATCTCACCATGCCTGCCCATTTGAGCCGCAACCCTATGTTTACGGATGACCCTCGCCCATCTTTGCCCTCAAAAGATAGGGATGACTCACTGAGGGCCATTGCCTATAGTCTTGATTGCCTGATTCCAGGGTTTTATGGCTGGTGGGGGCCGCTCAGGCTGAGGCTCGGAGGCAGCCTACCAGAGGATAGTTATCCGGGTACCCTTCACAGCTATGCAGGGGTGGCTATCATTTTACCGGGGTATCGCATCTACAGCACCTATCAGGGCGACTATGACCCTCGATAAACACAAGCTTGATGGCATTCCCCAAATCACGTCAAAAATATTGCCCGTTAATGAGTTTGAAACTTTACTGGTCAGCGCAGGGTACCAGCGGGCTAGTTCTGCCCCAGCCAAAGGCAATCGAATTAAGGTCTGGTGGAATCATTCAAACTATAGGCGCATTGAGGCTATTTATAGCCCAGACTGCAAAATTGCGATTACGGCTTACCATGTGGGGTAGAAAAGAGGCTGGAGCCTTGGGTGGGCGTGGCCCTGGCACGAGGGTGAAAGAGGAGATTTACCTGGCCTGTTCTCTCAAAAAAAAATCGAGGCGCTACGCGCCAAAGAGGGTAAGAGGGTAAAAGAGAGAAAGCGTTACAGAGTCCTCGGGGCACTACTCACAACTCGAAAACCAATATTGAAGCTGGCTACGCGCGGGTAGAAGTAGTCGCGATAGGCGGAGCGGCAATCCCACGGATTGTCGTACCAAGAACCGCCGCGTACTACTTTATACTCCTGCTTTTTGTCGTCTATCCAAGCACTCCCATCAATAGGGGCACCTTTATAATCGTTATGCAGGTCATCCTGGCACCACTCCCACACGTTGCCGTGCATGTCAGATAAGCCAAAGGCATTGGCCACGCCGAAGTGGTCTATAAGAGTCGTTTCTTCCCTGTATTCCCCTTCTGGGCCATTGTTATAGGTGGAGTTGCCGTTGTAGTTGGCGACCTCAGTGGTGAGAGTGTTGCCGAACGAAAAGGGCGTGGTGGTGCCGGCCGGCAAGCATACTCCCATTCGGCTTCGGTGGGCAGGCGGTAGGGGCGCTGGGTGAGGGCACTCAGGCGCTGGCAAAATGCCTCCGCATCGTGCCAGGTTACCCCTACCACGGGCTTATTGAGCGCAACAAAACGGTCTGCATCGTACCGGGTAGCGGGGTTGCTTGCCATCACCTGCTCATACTGAGCCTGGGTAACAGGGTAGCGGCCCATAAAGAACGAGGGCACCGTTACCTCATGCTGGGGCAATTCCCGAAGGTAGTATTTTTCATAGTCCTCTTCACCCACCTGACGAATCAGTTCTGCCTTCTCGGCTTCGGTTTGGCCCATGAGAAAGCTGCCACCAGGTACCAGCACCATGTGGAGGGGGATCGCCTCGCCAACTGCTAACAGGGGCTCGACAAAGCCACGGGCGGTGCGGGGGGTACGGCGAAGGGTGAGGGGCATAGGGGGAGATCAGGAGACAGGAAGAAAGCCATAGTAGAAGATTTTGGCTCGCTATAAACTTTGGTCGTCAAACAGGGCTTCTAGGTCTTGGTAGCCACTGACGACTCGAAGAATTTCAACACCGTTTTCGAGTTTGTTCGGCGATGTAGTCAATAATGGCTTCTAAATCTCGGCTGGCGGGAACCGTGAAGCGACAAATCTGGCTTATTGGGGCTGGTTGCGCTTCTGGTTTAGGCGCTCTTGCAGTTGGCCAAATACGGTTGCGGCTTCTACTACATCCCCGCGATCGGCGGCTTCGATGCCGACTTTGACTTCATCGCGCAGGGCCTGGTAACGGCCCTGATAGGTCTGCTCAATATCTTGTAAGAGTTTGATGCTAGTCAGGAAGACCTCGCTGGCAGAAGCATACTGGCCACTGCTGACCTTTTCTTGAATGTACTGCTCAACCTCTGGCGTAAGGGCAATTTCCATCGGTTTGCCTTTTATCCTCGATATCTACATAACCCATTTTAGACCGGGCTAGACCTCCGAGGTTTTCCAAAACCTCGGAGGTCTACGGCAAAAAAAATTCGAGGCGCTGCGCGCCAAAGAGGGTAAGAAGGTAAAAGAGAGAAAGCGTTACAGAGTCCTCGGGGCCCTACTCACAACTCGAAAACCAATAGCGTCGTAGGTTCCGCGCGGGTTGTCGCCGTCGCGATAGGCGGAGCGGCAAAACCTCGGAACGTCGAACCAAGAACCGCCGCGGCGGATCCGGCTTGCATTTTCGTTGTCGCTTGACCAGGCACTACCATCGACTGGGGCGCCCTCATAATTTTCATGCCAGTGGTCTTGGCACCATTCGTAAACATTGCCGTGCATGTCAGATAGGCCAAAGGCATTGGCCATGCCAAAGTGGTCTACCGGGGTGGTTTCTTGCCGATACTCACCCTTAGGGCCATTGGCATAGGTGTAGTTGCCGTTATAGTTGGCGACCTCGGTGGTGATGGTCTCGCCAAAAGCAAAGGGTGTGGTGGTACCGGCGCGGCAGGCGTATTCCCACTCGGCTTCGGTGGGCAGGCGGTAGGCTTGGCCCGTGTGGGCCGAGAGGCGGGCGCAAAACTCCATCGCATCGTACCAGGAGACACACTCTACCGGGCGGTTGTCGCCCTTAAAGTAAGCCGGGTCAGGGGCTAAGTCGCGCTCTACAGGCTCTAGGGAAGCCACAGAGCGCCACTGGGCCTGGGTAATGGGGTAGCGCCCCATGAAGAAGGGGGGCACCGTCACCTTGTGCTGGGGGCCTTCACTATCAGATCGTTGTGGTTCGTTTTTTGGAGAGCCCATCCGGAAGGTGCCGCCGGGGGATGGCGACCATTTCTAGGGGGATGTCGCCCGGCAGGGTTTCGACCCAGCAGTAAGCTTGCCGCTGTTCTCGGTGAATGTTCCATTCGCCTTCTTGCGCTTGCGGTAAATCTTGACCCCACTGGAGAGTCACAATCGTGAATTCAAAAGGTTCGAGATCTTGAATGAGTTCAGAGACAGAGGAGCTTGGCTCAGTTACCGATCTCACTGAAATTGGAGTATCTAACTCCAAATCAACTGAGTCAACTTCCGCATCAATCAATTTTTCCTCTGAATTATACCCAAAAACTTGAAAAGAGACTTCAACCTTGCCATCTACTGACTGATCTGGCCATAGCAAGTACTCCTGAGGAGGAGATTCCTGTATTGAAGGTATATGATTTTCAAAGTCAAAATAACCAACATTTACAGCAAAATTAATTTGACGTTGATTAGAAAAACGATAGAGCTTTCTTGAATTTCCATCAATTCATAATGAAAGAAATCAATATCAATTCTTTGTTCATTAGAGACATGAATTTCGCTCTCGTCAATATTCTCAGCTTGGATATCTCTTGGATGCATATCTACTTGAAAGTCAATTACTTTTTCTTCAAAATCTTGAAGAATGAGTTGCTTGATTTCAGATGTTTTTCGTTCTAATAGTCTGTATGCATCATTTTCAAATTGACTAATGTCGGCTTCAGCCTCGACCAGTTGGGCCTCGATGAACTCGAAGGGCTCCAGGGGGTGGGAGGGGGAATGGGGGGGAGGCGGGGGGAGAGGGGGGAGGCTGTCTCCAGAGCTTCTATGTCATTGGGAATGTCAGTTATCTCTAGGGTTTCTGCTTCGTCTGAAAGGTCAGTAGCTTCCGTTATCCCAATATCAAATTCACGATAGACAAAATACTCAATAATCAATATCTCGTCGGCATCCCAAGTCATTTGTGCTGGAGATTCAGACTCGATTGCTACACGAGCAAATTCTACTGGCTGGGGTGCAACGGGTTGGGTTACAACCGCTTCATCTTGAATACGATTTTTGGCGACTAGCTCGGTTTGCAAGGCAGCAGGTAGGCGTAAAAACTGTCCAGGGGCAACCACATAGGTTTTCTCTATCCGGGTTCGCTCCAGGGTAATGTTGCGCAGTTGTACGTCGTTGACCAGGGCCGCGTATTCGATTAATTCGGGGTAGTCGGCCAACTGGAGTTTGAGGGTTTGGGTCAGTTGGGCGAGGCGGGCAATTTCGGCATTATCGAGCAGGTTGGCTCCCACCATTGCACCCCCAGTTTCGGCAGACTGGAACCGCTCGACCAGCTCAGAAACCACGGTTTGGCGTTCGGTTTCGCCCAGGTACAGCATGGCCGCCCACTGTTGCGATTCTAGTTCGCGATCGCTCAGGTAGGATTGGTGCTCCGCCAGGTAGCGCACATAGCTGATCAGGAGATTAGCCACTTCTCGCCTGCGCTCAGCGGTAAAGGTGGCTGAACCCTCGGCCAGCACGTAGGCCCGCACATCGGCATCCATGACGTAAAGCTCATAACCTACTGGGGAGCAGAGGTCTGAGAGCAGCAAGTCTACTTCAGCAATCCAGGGCACTTCCCGCAAAAACTCATTGCGCAGGTAGCTCACCAACTCTGGGGTGAGGATTAGAGGCAGGGCCGCATGGCACACCATGTCGTGATAGAAGGACTCGAACCGACCAACAAAGCGTGTGACTCGGCGCTCGGCTCGCTCATGGCGTTGCTCTAGGGTTAGCAGATTAGTCATGGCTGGGCGGGTTGCACTACTAGCCCGCGAATTACATCAATAGCGTTACTTAAGCCATCATTATCCATCTGAAACATGGGCACAAGGTTAGCAATCATTTCAGCAGAGTTGCCCTGCCAACGGTCTATGGGTATGGGGTTTAACCAGGCACAGAGCTGGGTCGTGCGTCGGAGCTGCGTTAAAAACCGCACCGTCGCCCGAATCCGCTCTAGTCGTCGGTAGCCCCGGGCGGCACCAGCATCGCTAACTACCAAAACGCTGGTGTTGCTATCACAGGCGGCCAGCATGGCTTCTAGTTCTACGGGCTGGGTCAAAAAAATATCTCGATACACATAGTCTGCCGGTACGTTTTGAAAGTAGCAGGCTGATACTTGCCCATCGGGCAGGCCACTTTCGTAAAGGGCTGTTTCCACCACTTCGCGAGTGAATTGATGCAGCGGCATCATCGATCCGTTCTGGTCGATTAACAACAGCAGTTGCGCCCGGTTAACCTCTCGCTGGCACAGCACAGGCTTAAGATAAAACCCCTGTTGTGCCGTCTGTTGCACCGTAGCGCCGATATCAATCATGTCCGCTGGCCCCTCGGTAATGGTGCGCCGTAGGGAGCGCCAGCTATAGCTCAAAAACCGTCGCGAAACCGGCCAGTAGCTCTGGAGTTCTGAGGGATTATCAATTTCAGCGGGGGTAAAGGGAGCGCGTACGGGTTGAGCAGCGGCATCTAAGTTGGGGGCGGCTTCCTTTTCAGTCACCGATTCGGCTAGGGGGGGCTCCAGTTTGGGCTGGGGAAGCTGGGGAAAATCGGGAGGCGGAGGGGGTGGCGGCAATGGGCCTTCATCTTTTCAATAATGATGCGGCTGGCTGATTCAGCGGCGGCCAAGGCCTTATCCCAAACGGGGTCAAACTGCCGTTGCTCTGACTCGAGTCACCAA
>JAAUUR010000175.1 GCA_012031045.1 Leptolyngbyaceae cyanobacterium SM2_5_2 | reverse complement strand
GTTTGGTACTGAGAAACCCCTGAGTAGTCGGCCACTTTTACAGCAGTCATGGAGCCACTATCCCAATTATGCCTAAAGGGGAGCAGCTGGTGGGCTCTCAGGGCTGCCTGGCCCTTGCTTAAGGCCAGCCTCATGGGATGGCGAGGTTTTGCTTTGAGGTAAAGCGAGGTTGCAGCATGGGTATTAGAATGCCATCGCTATGAAAATAGCTTTTAGCTCAATGAAGACTCTGCTAACTCAATAAACTTTTGAGCCGTCACTATTTGCTCATCAGTATCTTCTAGGTTGAGCCCAGTGTCTACCCCGTAGTCAGCCCTTGTCCTCATATCCTGAGCATCAATTAAATAGCGATGGAATTCTACAGGAACCAAGCCAGGTTTAGCAATGTACTGACCAAATCCCGCAATCACACCAGCGTGGCTGGAGAAGCTCAAATTTGCCTGGAGTAAAAATGCTTCGGCAATATAGAACATAGTGTAGTAAGCACGAGCAACGGCAAACTCATACAATCCATCAGCCGCCATAATCTGCGCTCCTCGCAGACTATCTTTGGTCTTTTGAACTAATGCGGACTGCTTAGATGTCACAATATAATGCCTTCCCGACGTACAGACAGGAAAAACGGACTAGCCTCTGACTCGTAGGCCTCTTTAGTAGTGAACACTCGCGATATCACCACGTTATTGTCAAGGCAAAGCTCAGCTACAAACTCACTTGTGCGTTTAATTTCCTCGGATGAATTAACCTTGTCTCTTAACACAACAAGTAAGTCAATATCGGAGTCCTGTCGAGCTCTCCCCGTGCCTGGGAGCCAAACAAGATGACTCTCTAAACGCTCAGCATAAAGCAATTGTAGATAACTCGTCAGTGCCTTAAGGACTTCAGCAATGGCAGGATTAAGCTTAGCTGTCATCGTAAGGGATATGGCGATCTACTAATAGTGTACTGCTATTCAGTGTTGCTACTGCAACAGGGTCATTGGGCTCTAGACAAGAGAACCCAGGGTTGAACTCGTTATTTATTCAAGCTTTTCCCCGCTGAGAATAAAATTGGGTCAACGGCGGTAAAAATCTGATGGTTGCCTTTGACCTCTAGCCGATTCACAGCAGGCTGAGCCGCTTCAATATTGCGAACCTGGAGCTGAGCAAAGGTTTCAGAGATTACGTACAAACTCTCCAGGCTGCCCGCCGTCACAACCAGGCGGCCAGTGCTAGGTAAATAGCCCCAGGCGGCCTGCAAGATGGTTTTGAGCGATCTCCCCCCCTCCACAAAAATACAGTTGGGGGGGTGGGGTAGGGTTTTTAGGCAGTCGGGAGCGCTACCCTGGACGACCTGTACGTTAGTGAGCTCAAACCGCTCACAGTTGCGTCGAATCAGGTCGGCTACGTCTTCATCCCGCTCAACGGCCACAACTTTGCCTTGACGACACATCAGGGCCGCCTCAATGGCCAGGGTGCCGGTACCCGCCCCAATGTCCCAAAGCACATCGGTGGGCCGCAGCCGCAAGTAGCCCAGCAGCAGCAATCGCACCTCTCGGCTGCTCAAGGGAATGCCGGGGAGTTGCTCAAATAAATAATCAGGAATGCCGGGGGTGGCATAGGGCCAGAGGGTAGACATAGGACGATAGAAAGGCAGAGGGCAGAAGACCGCGATAAACCATGACTACGGAACGGGCTGGGAGCCAATAGACCTCTCCAATAATTGTCAGAGTAAGGGCTTTAGCCCTTACTACGAGCCCATCAAAAACCTTTTCTGGAGAGGTCTATTGGGCCTTAATCCGATGGCTCCTGGCTGCATCCTGGGGATTGACTGTAGTGTGGGATGCTAAAAACTGGCGGACTTGAATCCAGCCCCCGGTCAGCCAATGGCCAGATGGGTCAATGAACCCCCATTGCTCCTCAATCTGTACCCGCGCCCAACCCTCCGAGAAGGGGCCAGCATTGGTGTAGGTCGGTTCTATCACCCAGTCTCCCTGGGGGTTGATGTAGCCATAACGGCCATCTATCTGCACCGCCGCTAGCCCCTCGGAAAAGTCTGCTGCATAGTCAAACCGGGGCTCAATTACTCTGGTGCCGGTACGATCTACATAGCCCCATTTAGAGCCCACTAGCACCGCCGCCAGCCCCGCCGAGAAATCGGTGGCAAAGGCCAGGGAAGCTTCAATCACCAGTTTGCCAGTCGGGTCAATAAAGCCAAATTGACGACCCAGCCGAACTCTGGCCAAGCCTTCGGAAAAGCTGAAGGCACCATCAAACCGGGGCGCGATCGCCATTTCCCCCTCACGATTCACATAGCCATACAACCGGTCGTGTTTGGCCACCGCCAGAGACTCTGAATAGCTCCAGGCATCCCTAAAGCCAGGGGCCACCACCGAACGCCCCTGGGTGTCAATGTAACCGTAGCGATCCCCAACCTTGACCAGGGCACGGCCTTCGATAAAGCGCTCAGCTAGGTCAAACTGAGGCTCAATCACCCACTCCCCTGGCAAATTAATAAACCCGTATTTGGTGCCCCCCTGCACTGCGGCCAACCCTTCAGAAAAGGATTTAGCCTGGCGAAACTGCACATCAATCGCCCAGGTACCGCGTCGGTCAAGGTAGCCATAGTACTCGCCTACCCGCGCCACAGCTAGGGATTGGGCATAGTCCAGGGCGGCGCTAACGTTGGGGTCGGCTACGGTAATGCCAAGGTTACCGGTGGCATCAACATAGCCAATGCGAGCCTTGAGCCGCACCATGGCTACCCCTTCAGAAAAATCCGACACACTATCAAACAAAAGCGGTTGGGGCATTTGGCTGGCTGACGCGATCGACTGAGGGTTTATGAACTTTACCATTGCCGTTGCCCGGTAAGACTCTAAACCCTCCGCGGCTACCCAGGCACAACCAGGAATAACCAGCCATGTAACGCCCAGGGCAAGGCCCGCCATGGTTTGAAAGGAAGCTTGTAAGTTTGCCATAGGCGAATGGGTATGCTCAAAGGCAAGATGGCTCAACGCAAGCGGCCGCAATAAAACCGAGCGTGCTTATAACCGTAGCCCACCGCCCACAGTAAACCTGAGAGATTAAAGATAGAGTTTGTTTTCTCTTAAAGTGCTTAAAGGTTCGTGGGCGGTGGCCATCCTTAGACGGCTCTACGGGGTGAATATATGGCTGCTAGCATTCAGCCCATCAATACATTAACCGCGGCGGTTTTACTGGCCTACGCCGATGAAGACAGCCAGTTACGCTTGGCCCCGGTTAATATTCCTGTGGTGGAGGCTATTCGCCAACTGTTGCTGGATGCCGGTTTTGCTATTTGGGATCACCATTACGACAGCCCACCTCCCCAGTAATCTAGAGGCGGCCATCTCACGGGCCACCGAAGCGTGTGACAACTATGTCGTTTTATTGTCTCCTCAGGCTATTCACAATGCGGTTTGCCTACAGGGGCTACTCTTGGCCCTCAGCCTGAATAAGCGGGTGGTGCCGATCTTGCTAGCAACGGTGAAGGCTGGTCAACTGCCCGAACCGCTCCAGGCGATGGACTGGAGCGATTTAAGGGGCGCTACGGCTCCCCTAAGCCAGAGTGCGGGGGGGGATCACCTCCTGCGAGCCCTCTCTAGCGAGGCTAAGTACCACAGAACCCATACCCAATTGTTGCTAGCTGCACTGACCTGGGAACGCCAGCAGCGCCACCCTGATTACCTGCTGTCTAAGCACGAAGGCCGCATTGCCTACGGCTGGCTAGCGGCAGCCTGCCAGCGCCTCCGGTATCGGCCTATTCATCTTGTAGAGCTTTTTGTGGTTGAGAGTGTGAAGCACGGTGCAGAGTCAAGTCACCGGCCTAGCGACCTAACCACCGCCAGGCGGCCTATAGCACAGATGACCACCTGGCTAAAGCAGTGGATTACCGGCTAAACCCATCTTTTTTGATCTGCACCATTCGCTGGTTAGTCTTTCTTTTTCGATCTTCCTTCTCGGTCTATCTCCGGTATCCTCTAGACACACGGTTCAACAGAGTTGGCCTATGGATAATACTGGACAAAGCAACCAGCGCCCTGGCGGACGCTATCGAGTTTTGCGGCAACTAAGTCAGGGTGGCTTTGGCCATACCTACCTGGTTGAAGACACCCACCGCTTTCAGGAACTCTGTGTGCTGCGGGAGTTTAACCCCCAGGTGGAGGGAAAACTCGCCCTGGACAAGGCCCAGATGTTGTTTGAGCAGGAAGCCAGTATCCTCTATCAGCTCAATCATCCTCAGATTCCTCGTTTTCGGGAGTTGCTGCGCGAGGGTAATCGGCTGTTTTTAGTGCAGGACTATGTGGAAGGCCCCACCTATCGAGACTTGTTAAACCGTCGCAAGGCTCAAGGAGAGCACTTTTCTGAGACCGAAGTGGCCCAGTTGCTCATGCAATTATTGCCAGTGCTGCAATATCTACATGGGGTAGGCATTGTCCACGGTGATATTTCCCCCGACAACCTGATTCAGCGCAACGCCGATGGGCGGCCTGTTTTGATTGACTTCAGCGGGGTAAAACAGGTGGTGGTCAACGTGCGCTACCAGATGGGTGTGCCCCAGCCCTACCAATCTAGTACTGGTGAAATCACTCGCCTCGGTCGGGTAGGCTATGCCCCGGAAACCCAGATTGAGTCTGGCCAAGTCAGCCCGTCTGACGACCTCTACGCCCTGGGCGTGACGGCCCTAGTTTTACTAACTGGCCAGGAGCCCGAAGCTCTTTACGATAGCCGCCAACAACGCTGGGTTTGGTCAGACCATATTGGAGTGTCGTCCCGCTTGGCCGAGGTTCTAAACCGCCTGGTGACCCTTGATCCTACCTATCGCTTTGGGTCTGCCGGGCAGGTCATGGCGGCGCTTAACCTGGCCTCTCCCTATCGAGATCCCACCAGCGGAACCGTTTCCATGCCGGTACGCATCCAGCCCGCTACACCGCCGCCCCCCCTAACTCCCCCCTACGCCAACCATTGCTGCCGCGCCGCCGCTTGCATCCCCTGGCTATTACTACCCAGCCCCTGTGGATCCAACCTATACGGTTCCGCCACCGCCACGCCCAACTCGTACCAAGCCATCGTCGTCGCGGGGATGCCTGCCAGCTCTGGCTGGTTTAATTGGCATCCTAACCGCCGCAGGAGTGCTTTGGTGGTGGCTTGACCCGCTTGACTTGCAGCTAGGTGGCCGCAACCCAACCCTCCCTAGAGACACCACCAGCGAGAACCCCGCCTTTAGCGAAGCCGAGCAAGCCCGTAAACGGGCTCTGCGGGAGCGCACTGTAGCCCTCAGTGTTGATCCGGCTTTTCTCGTCAGCCTCACCGATCAGCTCTTTTTTGAGCAAAACCCTAACTTACAAGGTACACCGCTGACTGACAAGCCAGAGGATGCCGCCCGCCGGGCTGAGTGGGATGCCATTGCGGCGGCTAACCTAGACCTACTCGAAGCCAACCTCAGCACTGAGGCCAGGAGCAAACTAGGGAGCTTTAGCAATGCCGATCGCGATCGCTGGCAGGGCCAGGTCAACGCCCTCTATGTCAGCAGCAAAGCGCTCTATGAGCTTACCAATGCCCGCTTCAACCAACTGTTTCCGGGCCGCCCCAACAGGGTTTTGTAGAAACCCCCATCGATCAAATCTGGTTTGGGCTAGCTCAAGATCGCGTCAATGCGCTGGTTAAAGGAGAAGCCCTCACCGAAATTCGGTTTGAGCCGGGCACCTTCAGCCAAGAGCTTGAGGGTAATCTGGATCCGGGAGGTGGCCAGGTGTATATTCTCAACCTTAGCGCTGGGCAGTTAATGCGCCTTAACCTGCAAGCCCCGCCTGGTTCTACCCGCCTGTCGTTCTATGTGCCGGTGCCAACGCCAGAACTGCCCCATCTGCTCACCAACGCTGAGCAAAACACCTGGGCTGGCGAACTGCCTCAGTCGGGCTATTACGAAATTGTTGTGGTTTCCCAGGCTCAGGAGCCTATTCCCTACCGTCTCACGCTCGGGGTGGATAATGTGTTTGAGGACATCCTTAACCGCCCCGCCCCGCCCGCTAAAACCAATTAGGTAGAGAATTGGAGTATCCGCAATACTCGATTCCCAGCGAGTCGGCTATCTGTAGCTAGAATGAAAACGAGGCGGGTAAGCTCAAGGTTATGGTTACCAGTGTCCCTAAAAAGAAAGCATTTTCTAAATTCACCCTAGCTGAAGCCTACAAGCAGCTTGGGCTAGAGCGAGTAGTGCCCTGGCACATGGAATTCGCACCTGTGTCGCCTACTGATGCGTTTCGAGTCCATCTTCAGCGCTTGCAAGCGTTTGATATGCAACGCTCAGAGGAAGGTAAAAAACTTTTAATCGATGCTATTTTGCTAGAGGCTGTTCAGGATTTCAAAACCCTCAAGTTTTGGAAAGGTGTTTATTTTGAGGGGCCAAATTCTCAGGGAACTGCTGATTATTTAATGACCGGGAACCGTGACTATTTTGAGGCTCCCTTACTCTGTGTGATTGAGGCTAAGAAGGATGACTTTGAGCAAGGACTAGCTCAATGCCTGGTGGAAATGCAAGCCTGCCAGTGGAGCAATGCAGCCCTAGGCCGAATGATCGCAATTTTTGGCATTGTAACCAATGGCGAGGGTTGGAAGTTTTATCAACTCAAAACAACGGGGGAGGTCTTAGAAACCCTGCTATTCTCGGTCAGCGAGTTAGGCAATATTTTGGGTCAGTTGAAGATTATCTTGCGTCAGTGTGAAGCTAATCTTGACGGCTAGTACCGAAAGGCAGAAGTAAGAAGGCAGAGGGCGGAATGAAAATCCCAGGTTGCACAAGGATTTCCAAGTTAATGAATAGGTGGTTTATTTCCGCCTCAGAGTACTAGTCCTATCCTCTTTCAACCCATTTTCAACCCATTTTTCCTATTGTTATGTCTACTTCCCTCCTGCTTCAACCCTTGCCCGCCCAACCCATTACTCCCGAAAACTTTGCCCCCTTTGGCCAGGTAATTTTTCCTAGCGCCGACGGTGCCCCCTTTGGCCCCCAGGATGCTCAGCTTAAGTTAGACGCTGGCATTCCTCGCTTTTACATCATGAAATTGACCAGTCAGGGTCTACGGTTTCGCACCATTACCCGCCACCGCCGCTGTACTCAATGCCTGGGTGCGCTAGAAGGCAAAGATTGGGTGATCGGGGTTGCCCCTCCAGGCGAAGCTGACCAGCCCGATCCAGAAACCATTCAAGCCTTTCACATTCCGGGTAATGGCTTTATCAAACTGGAGGTGGGTACCTGGCATGCTGGGCCATACTTTAGCCATCCCACCGTCTGCTTTTACAACCTGGAACTGAGCGATACCAACGTAACCGATCACCAAACCTGCAACCTGGGTCAGTCGTTGGGGCTAGAGTTTGAGATTGCCATGCCGATGCTGTCTGTATAGCTTTGTTATTTTCCAATCGGGTATGGGCGTGGTAAGGCAATGAGGTGATGGAGGAAGCTATTCGGATTGCCAAGGGAACCAGTCTTCGTCTAAGGCTTGTTCTAGAGTGAAGTCAGGTACTTGAGAAATGGAACTAGAGGGTACCCCTATCACTTTAAGCATATTTTTTCTAGCTTTTTGATAGGCAGACAAAAAGGCTTCGCTTAACAAAGGCTTAAGGCTAGGGCTGTCTTTGAGAATTAAATCAATTTCCAAACGAAAATTATTAATTTCTAAGATCCAACCTCTGAAACAGAGTTCCCGTTCAGCTTCCCAGTATTTAAGCTTGAGCAGATGCTCACAGAGTCGCAGTAGGTAGCTCAATATCGCCCGCTTGTCGCTTTTACCCAAACTTTCAATTTCCTCAATCAAGTTTTCCAGATCAAGATTACTGAAATCCTCGGCTTTCAATTGGGCAACGGTTCGCTCCAACCAACGTTGATAGTCGATGTTGTATAAAGACCCCAACTTAACCTTGACGTCACTATTCATCGTGAGCCCTCCTGGCGTTAATTGTAGTCACACCCATCCAAAAAGCTGTGGGGGCTGTAGGTGGGGGGGACTGAGTCGCGGTCATAGAATACGTTTACTTCTGCCATAGGAGCTTTCCTCCTCTAATTTTCTACAAATACCCCATCGGATTGACTGGATTGCCGTTCTGCCGCACCTCAAAGTGCAGGTGCGGGCCAGTGGAGAGGCCGGTAGAGCCCACTGCGGCGATGGGTTGCCCCTTCTGTACCGATTGGCCCTCTTGCACAAAGATGCGGCTGGCGTGGGCGTAGAGCGTGGTCAGACCGCCGCCATGATCGACAATTACCGCCTGACCATAGCCGCCGTACCAGCCAGAGAAAATCACTCGGCCTGAGTCAGCGGCGCGAATGGTGGTGCCCTGGGGGGCCGAAAAATCTACCCCAGCATGGAAGCGGCTATAGCCCAAAATTGGATGGATACGATTGCCAAACCCGCTGGAAAGGTTGCCATTGGCCGGAAAGATGAAGCGCCCCGTACCGCGCACAATGCCCGTCGAGGCCGCCAGTTTTTGACGAATGAGGCTAGCAATTTGCTCAGAGTCGCGGGCTAATTGAGTTTCTGCTGCTTCCAGAGCAGATCGGCGATCCTTTAGGCGGGTGATCAGCTGTTGCTCTTCTTTAGCCTCAGCCTCGTACTGCTGCTTTTGGGACAGCAACTGCTGACGTAGCAGAGCCACCTGATTGCGCTGGTCTTCTACCGCCGCCTTTTGCTTCTGGATAGCCTCAGCCTTGGCTTTGAGCTCCTGTAGCACTTGCCGATCAGCCCCGTAGACCCGCTTAAGCTGGTACTGGCGGTCTAAAAACTCGTTAAAGTCCTGACTTTGGAGCAGTACAGCCCAACCCTCGCTGCCCTGCTGCCGCTGCAAATACTGAAGCCTGGCCACCGTGCCGCTGCGCACATCTTCGTAGTCTTCCTCAGCTTTTTGTAGATCCGCCTCGAACTTTTTCAGGGCTTTTTCAGCCTGCGCGAGACGATATTCAGTCTCAGTAACTTGGTTGGCGGTGTAGACAATACTGCGTTCTAAGCTTTCCAGGTTGGATTCTGAATCTTCCTGGCGGCCTTCCAACTCGTTTTGTTGTTGCTGAAGCTGATTACGCTGCTGGTCAAGGGTTTTTTGCTTCTGTTGCAGGTCTTGGATAGATTGCGCCATGGGCACAGGCTGGTCGGTTGGGGATAAACCCGGCGATTGCGCCATCACCTGCCCCGCCCCTAGCCAAAGCAGCAGCAACGCCCCCAGCAGCCCCAGCCAGCGCCGCCAGCGTCGGCCTAATGGCCAGCTAATGCTCATTCCAGATGGCTGTGGTTTTATGGCTGTCATGAGTTTCTTCCCTTTAACACATCAAACCTCCCCGTTCCTACCCCTCACCTGCCCCAGGTCAGCGCGGCTACCCCAAACCCAAAAATGGCGGCACCAGCCAGTCGATTTAACCAGACTAAGCCAGGGAGTGTAAGCCGCCCTCTAAAAAACGTTACGCCCCAACTTAAGCACACCCACCACAGGGCCGAACCCAAAAACACCCCGATGACTATGGCCAGCGAGTAGAACCAGTCTTGCCCAGGCTCTACCAGGCCCAGCCCAGCGAAAATCACAATGAATGACAGAATAGTCGCGGGGTTCGTTAACGTCAACAAAAACGTTGAACCGTAGGCTCCTAGCAACCCACGACTGGACAATGGCGCCGCCGCCGCCGTTGGCTTTATCGAGCACGTTCTTGGCGTCGGGCGGAATGGGCAGCCGCGACATCGAAGGCAGCGTGCCGATCATCCGCTTGAGTTCGATCTCCTTGGCTTCACTGAAATCCGGCACGTAGCTGAGCAGTTGCCATCGGACGTAGGCGTCGACGGCCGGATGATTGTCGTGCCGCTTCATCAGCGCGGTGATGATCTGCCGGTTGGTCATGGCGACATCACTGCGGCTGGAAAAGTCCGCATCGTCATGCGGCCATGTCTTGCGCTCGCTCCAGCCTTGCCGCGCTTCCTTGGCGATGTCGTCGGTGACTTTCGAGATCATCGGAACCG